>NZ_JACJDM010000002.1:0-111687 GCF_014163545.1 Pseudoalteromonas sp. SR45-6 | reverse complement strand
AAAAAAGCCAGCTCAAAATGGGCTGGCTCAATCATTACTAAAATTAGTAACCAAATAGGGAAATCAACATGATGCTTGCGTAAACTGCAATTCAACAACAAGCAAAAGAGTAGACGCCCTCAAACTACTTTAGTTCAAAATAAATTTAAAATTGATAAAATAATACTGCATGCGCCAAATCACAGGCATAAAAAAAGCCAGCTCAAAATGGGCTGGCTCAATCATTACTAAAATTAGTAACCAAATAGGGAAATCAACATGATGCTTGCGTAAACTGCAATTCAACAACAAGCAAAAGAGTAGACGCCCTCAAACCACTTTAGTTCAAAATAAATTTAAAATTGATAAAATAATATTGCATGAGCCAAATAGCAGGCATAAAAAAAGCCAGCTCAAAATGGGCTGGCTCAATCATTACTAAAACTAGTAACCAAATAGGGGGAAATCAACAATGATGCTTGTGTAAACTGCAATTTAACAACAAGCAAAGAAGTAGACGCCCTCACGCTAATTTAGTTCAAAATAAATCAGGCTAATTTGAAATAATGCTAACTTTTTATCAAAGAAAGCATTTGCTGTTCATCAAATTTTGTAAAACTCATTGATTTTTCAGTAAATAATGCATCAACAAGCGCTTGCTTATGTTGTTGCATTTTAAATACTTTTTGCTCAATTGAATTCGCCATTATCAGTTTATAAACAAAAACAGGATTTGTTTGACCGATTCGATAAGCACGATCTGTCGCTTGTTTTTCTACTGCTGGATTCCACCAAGGATCAAAATGGATCACAGTGTCCGCCTGAGTAAGATTAAGCCCTGTACCGCCAGCTTTTAAACTAATTAAAAATACCGACGTTTGACCACTGGTAAATTCTTCGATCACTTTATCGCGATGACGCGTTTGCCCCGTAAGCAAGCTGTAATTGATCTCCAGTGATGCTAGCTGCTGCGCAATAATATCTAATGCAGAAGTAAATTGGCTAAAAATAATAATATTACGACCTTCACTTAACATTACTGGTAAATGGCTACTCAACCAGTCAAGTTTTGCACTTCTAGCTGAGGTGTGTTCGTCAATCAAACGCGGGTGACAACATATTTGTCGTAACTTTAATAACGCCTCTAAAAAGGCTAATTTGCTCTTTTGCGCGCCTTGGGAAGCAAACAGGTCGACCATTTTCTCTTCTAGAGAATCAGTAATACTTTGGTAAATGTCTTTTTGCTGTGCTTCGAATTCAAACTCTTTGATCAACTCTGTTTTAGGTGGTAGCTCTTGTGCTACTTCAGCTTTTGTACGGCGTAAAATAAAAGGCAAGATCAGTGATTTAAGCTCTTTAGCACGATCACTATCAGCGTCACGCTCAATCGGAGTCTGAAAATGCTGTTTAAAATGAGCCTGTGAACCAAGCAATGAAGGCATTGCAAAATCTAACAATGATTTCAATTCAAATAAATTGTTTTCAATCGGTGTACCACTTAAACATAAGTTAAATTGTGCATTTAAACGCTTAACTAAACGAGATACTTGCGCACTGTCATTCTTTATATACTGCGCTTCATCAAGGATAATATTCTCAAAATACAACGGCGAGTAGTAAGCGATATCACGCTTGAGTAATGGATAAGTAGTAAGAATGCAATCTGCCTGGGCTAAATGTTGTAATTGCTCAATCCGCGCGCTACCAAATAGGGTCGTCACTTTAATACTACTGGCGAATTTAGCCATTTCATTTTGCCAATTACTTACCAAGCTCGTTGGGCAGACAATTAGCGTTGGGCCTGCTTGCTCTCGTTGCCGTGCGTTAGCTAAAAATGCAATAACTTGTAAGGTTTTGCCTAATCCCATGTCGTCGGCGAGGATTCCGCCTAACTGATGGCGTTTTAAGAACTGTAGCCATTGAACGCCTTGCTGTTGATACTCTCGAAGCCGCACGCCCGCATTCAAGCCATGTAACACTGTAGTAGCAGTAGCTGGTGCATCTAGCTCAGCTAAATAAGACTCTAAGCTGTCGTCGACTAAGTTAACCGCAAAACAGCTCATCTTCATTAAATGTACTAAAAATGATAAAGGTATAAGTAATTCATCGCGTGTTTTTATAAACTCAAAACGATCTTTAAAATCAGTAAGCGTATCAAAAGCTGGTTTTGTTATTACTCCAAACTGTTTACCATTTGCATAATAATAAAAAAGTTCGCTTTGACGATTAAGTGATTGAAATTCTGAATTATCGTTTGCTAATACGGTGGCAGCTTTAGCGTTTGAGATCATTATTTTACTAACAATTTGATGACCTTTACCACGTTTAACATCCAAGCTGACATTAGTGATTGATTTTTTTATCACTAGTTTTTTATCAGTTACCTTCCAACCACGCTGACGAAGTTTAGGCAAAACCTCGTATTTAAACCAATGCTGATGAATAACTGATTGTTTATTAAAAACAAACTCATTTTGTAAAGCCCCTTTACATAGTTCAAAGCCTAAATTTGTGAGCTCTGTGATAACGGTATTTTCAAGCGATGCATTGAGAATATTTGCTGGTGCTGAGTTTGGAGCGTAATTACCATCTTGATAGTTAAAGGTAAGCGTAAGCTTTAATTGGTTATTGCTATTACTAACATCCACAACAGCACAAGTATCTGCTACCCGTTTTATTTTTTTACGTTCAGATGATTGGTAATGAGGTATTACACCGTCACCAAAATTTGCAGCTAATTGCTTATAGACACGATCAAAATTAGCAGTATGAATGGCTGGGATCGCTTTGATATGAGCAACTTCTTCACCACTTAGTGGCGTACGTAAACGGCCTATGCGTAGTGACTCTGTATCAAGATAAGTCGGTGGTGTGGTTTTAAGTAAGAACCAAGATTGTTTACCCGTTAAACTTACATTTAATTGAATAAGATCTTTTTTGTGTGACCACGAAAAACTCAGATCTTCAGCACTATCTGCTTTAATCGACTGACGAGAGCGCCCAAAAAACAAACGCTGAGAAGCAATCAACTGCTGCAATGCGTTAAATCCCCATTGCCCTCTAAGCTCTAAATTACCAAGTGCATTTTGAGAACGGATCCAACTGTATAAACGAAAATCAGTTTCGAGTAAATCGGATGGTGTTACAAAACTATTAAGCTGCTGATCAGTAAGGTTTCTACCGAGGGTATACTGATGTTCTGCAGAGAAAGCGGCAATTTTTGGTGTTAAAATAACCCGATTGTTTTCTACATCAAGCACAAATAAAAGTACATTTTTAGCTTGTGCTGACTGGTTTTGCTTAAGTGTTGTTAGCTCTTCAAACCAATCATTAATTATATAGTCTTGGCCGTAATCACCAGAATGATCAATCTTCAGCTTTAACAATACAGCAGCCAAGTGGCGACAGTTAGTTTTGGCATTACATGAACAGTGTCGATCAACTGTAAAACCATTGGCTAACTTCTTTATCTCTATATGTTGGGTAAAAGTACAGCCTTGATTTCCAAACACCGAGGCATCAATAACAGAGAAATCATGATTATGCTCTAACCAATTAATTTGACCATTTGCTACGTACTCTTTTGCTTTACTGAGCACAGGAGGCTTAAACAGCTGTTTAATAAATCGCTCAGATAAAGGAAATTGAGTCGCTTGCTCTTGCTTGATCTCTTCAAAAATAGCGAGTAGGTCATTCTTAGATAAGTTAGCAGACATATTGCTCAGGGCAGTAAAAAATAAAAATAATTTTACCAGTATATGATTTATCGGCGTCGAGCTAAAGCATTAAAATGATTAAAAAGACTGGTTGGAGCTGATAAGTTAGTAAAAAAATGATCTCAATACAAAAACAGCTGAATTTAATAGTTAAACACAATTAACCAACAACAAACCCACAAGTTATAAACATATTGTTAATTATTAAGCGCGTTTACAGATCACATTTTTACTAAGGTATAAAAAAATAGCGGTAAGAGTGAAAAATATAGCTAATCAGTTAGTAAAAAAATGATCTATGAGCTCAATAGTAAGGTTTATTGATATTTTAGATCATTATTTTACTAACAAAACACAGTTTGGGATCAGAATTTTACTAACAAAAAAAGCCTTCAGATCAGATTTTTATTAACTAGTTAAATGCATTTAATAACTTAGTTAGCTGTTCTAAGCGCTTGTCAGTCATCACTTTATTATCAATTTTGATTGATAAATCACCACTTTTTAAATTACGTTGCAAGCTGATATAATTATTTTCTAGTAGTGCTTCTCGACGTTGAGCTGACTGTGGCTCAGCGGTAAGTAATTTAGTGATCGTCATTGCACGCTTATCATCACCAATTATATCTTCTAAGCTATTATCGTGTGTCAAATGATTTACTTGCTGATTAAAACTATGCTCATCACGTTCTTTTGCTGCAATCAGTTTTTTAGCTACTTCACGGCCAACATGATTCGCTGTTGGATAAAGGGCAAGTACGGCAGCAGGAAGCTTCTCAAAGGCTTTAATTGCATCAGCAATAGCTGTATGCGATACACCTTCAATGGCGGCTACTTCACGATAAGAGCCTTTTTTTCCCTGTGCAACTAACTCATCTTTTGTTTGTTGATATGCTTGGCCAAGTTCCCAGAGGCTAGGGGCAATATATTGGTCTGACGATACCGCTAAAATCTTAGCATCTAAATCTGTAAAATCACTCGAACTAAGAACCATGTAGTCAGCATTGCCAATTATACATGCCATACGACGACGTGAGCCGGCTAATACCAGTGTTTCATCACCTTTGTCCCAACATAGGGCGGGGTGTTGGTTACGACCATCCTCGGCTATTGCAGGGAGTATATCAGCGACAGACTTTTCATTGAGTAACACTTGAACACGACGATTTTTTGCGTACACCTTGGTGGTACTTTCTATTTCAGCATGCGGGATCACTTTGCAAACAAGTGTGATCTGACGATTAGGATCACTTGGTGCAGGCATTTTGATCACATCGCCTGCGTTTGCTTGTTCTAGTAATTCATCAAGATTACTATTACCAATTGAAGTAGCAAAAGGATCTAAGCTGGTGTCATTTTTACGTTTTTTAGCCATTTTTTGTTAACTACCTTACTTAGTTTCATTCAATTGAGATTGTGTTGATTGCCAGTTTGAACGGATCAGCATTTCTAATTCATCAACAACATCTTTTATATTTTCTTGAGCTCTGATCAGTGATTCTCTACTTGCTAAACTGTCAGATGTTTTTTGATCAAAAATAGTATTGAATGACGAAGAGCTCGCTGTAATTGCCGAGCTGTGGTTAATTGGGTAACTCATTACCTGACGACCAAATGCACTGCGTACATCTTTAACGATGTCACGCTGTGAATGATTGCCTTTTACGTAATTAGTTACTAAAAATTGCATAAAGTCCCAACCTTCATGACCTAAAGATGCAACGGTATGATAGATTTCGCCTAAACGTTTTAAATATTTGTTATTAGCATCGAAATCAACGGCTTCAGGATGTACCGGGATCAGCATTGCCGTAGATGCCATTAAAGCATTGTAAAACATGAAGTTAAGAGATGGAGCTGTATCAATTAAAATGATATCGAATTGATCCTTAACCGGATCAATGACTTTTTCTAATAGTTTATGGTAATGACGGGTTTTTTCATAACTTGAACTATCTTTTAGCAACGTTGCAGTTTCGTGTTCAAAGTAAAAGTCATCCATACCAGAAGGCAAAATGCGTATATTTGGGATATGCGTAGGCAAAAAAGCATTTGTAACAAGTTGCTGCCAAGTTTCATCTGGATCTAAGTCAATGCAATCTCGCATTAAATCACCGACCGTGATCGGTTCAGGTTCACTGGGTGGGAAAAAACTCGATGATGACCCTTGCGGATCTAAATCAATAATACCAATACGGTAACGTTTAATGTTAGTCGTAGCTAGGGCTGCAGCAATATTTACCATACTGGTTGTTTTACCACAGCCGCCTTTTAGAGAGTTAATAACAATAACTTGTAATTTATCGTCAACATTGCGGTGATCTGGCTGGATATCCATTATATCTGCCATAGCAAATATATTTACCAAGGTGTAAGCATAATGGCCGTTAGCACCGCGTTTAATGTTTAGCTCATCAAAATCACCATTGTCATGGCGGCGTTTTAAGGTACGATTGTTACAGCCTAACAGATCTGCTGCTGCTTTTTGAGTGTAAGTTCGAAGCTCTTTTTCTTCAGATTTTAAGTGGGCACGATAATGCTGAATACGTCCTGCTAATGATTTTTCTGCGACTTCTGCAGTTGCTTTTAAAAGCCGATAGGTGGATAGCGCATTATTATGAATTGACATACTTTATTCCTCAAAGTTAGGTATTAAGTATAATGTCCATTCAATTGACTGTAAACAACTATTTATGACGACATGGCTTTTAATAACAAGACATTTAGAATTAATTTGTAATTTTAAAATTGCTTAGTATAAATAAAGAAGTTTAAAGGTGGTTAAATATATAAGGTAGTAAAGGTTAAGGGCATAAAATAGACATCTAAGTTTCTGATATATATAAATAATAGTAAAAAAAGTGGATCAGGTTTATACTTGGTTAAGATCAGATCTTTAGTAACTGACAGATCGTAATTTTACTAACTCTGAATCAGATACTTAAGTTATACACAGTTTGAACACAGGTTTACGCACAAAAACCGCTGTTGAGATCAGTTTTTTACTAAGATAATTAAGAACTTATCCACTTACAATCGGGATAAATAGGCTGTTCAATTAGTATAGATCTGATCTGTAGTAGGTATAGATCAGATCTATGCTAACTGATTCGATGATTATCCACAGGCATTAGTAAAAATTAGATTTATGTCGTGTATTTTTGGTTAAAAAACAAAAATACACGGACAAAAATACGCGTGAGTTAGTAAAATTTAGACTTATAACCGTAGTGTTAGTAAAAAACTGATCTGAAAATCAAGATCATTAAGGTTACTTAGTAAAATAGTGATCTGAACATATATTTTAATCCCAGATCAGTTTTGTACTAACTTAAACATTTAACTTTTTCTGTTTAATGTGTTGTTATTAGCTGTCGCAATAAAATTGGAAAT
This sequence comes from Pseudoalteromonas sp. SR45-6, assembly GCF_014163545.1. Taxonomy (NCBI): domain Bacteria; kingdom Pseudomonadati; phylum Pseudomonadota; class Gammaproteobacteria; order Alteromonadales; family Pseudoalteromonadaceae; genus Pseudoalteromonas; species Pseudoalteromonas sp. SR45-6. Next base: position 104,599 of record NZ_JACJDM010000002.1, on the reverse strand, counting down.
AAGAACAATGAACCGAAAGGTCAACATCTCGGTAGATAACTTACCCGATACATTACGGGGTCAGATCCACGGGGTGGAAAGTGCAATAGATAACGAAAGCCTCGCATTATTTACAGACAATAAAGATGTGCGGGTTTCATTAGAAAATGCAGCGCATGGACTAAGGGCCTATTCGAATACTTTTAATCATTATGATTTGTGGGGACGTTTTGTTCGCTCAGGCCATAAAAAATTACCACTCGAAGAAGCACCTAAAAAAACCATTATTACTCGAAAAATATCCGAAAAAGTGGATGGCATTTTGTATGATGGTGAAATTAAAATTACTCCAGCGGTAGTAAGTACCCGTAAAGACGGTGAAGATGTTGAATATTTAGTTTGGCCATCAGATCGTGAAGAAAAAGTAGAACGTGCATTAATCCGTTTAGCTTCTAAAGGTAAAATTGTTAAAATCAATTTTAAGTCCGGTATTCAATATGCCGTGGTTTTTTCGATGAACGAATTAGCGCAAGAACTTAAAGCTGTTGGGCAATCAATGCCTTACCCACAAATCAAAGAAGCATTAGAAGCACTGCAAGGTTCTAAGCTATCGTTTAAGTATTCAGCGACAGATACTAAAAATACCAATATTGATGATTCATTTTACGAATCAAATATGAACTTTCTTTCTTCTTTGCACTTTAGTGGTAAAAAAGGGCAGGGCGGTAATGTTAAATGTGTTGCGTGCTTGAATGCGTTTGTCCATAACATGATCGATAACCTCGAATACAAAGGTTACTATTTCAATAGTGCGCAAGAATTAAAGCGCGGATTATCTCGCTGGATGATGTTGCGTCTTTATCATCTTTGGCGCTATGCGGCACCAGGAAAAACATATCATTTTAGATTGTTATCTATCATGGAAAAATATGGCTCAATCTATTCAACTGACGATATCACTGAAAATAAATTAAAAGCATTGCGTCGTGATATGACCACTACGATGAAAGATCTTATCGAAAAAGGTGCTATTTCAGAATATAGCATTACGAATGTTAAAGATGATAAAACTGGTAACATTGTAGATTATACATACGAGATGCATCCTTCAGATCAGTTTTGTGATGAAATACTTACTTTGAATAAGCATAACAAACGTATTGAAATTCAAGGTGGTAAACGCATAGTTGAAAATGCAGTTTTAATCGACGAAGATAAAATTGAAGAAATAGTCAAAGATTAACTTACCGCTTAAGCTTATTCTGACTAAGGCCGCTATATAGCGGCCTTTTTAACATAATTATTTATCAACTTGTTCCAAATATAATCTATCAACAAGAAAATCATACTCTCGTTTACGCGGATGGCTTTGTGGTTTTTGATAATCTGATAACGTACCTAGTTTTACATCCGGTTCAGGGTTTATCAAAATAAAAGGTAGTGCGGCACTAACATGATAACGATTTTGCGCGGTGTATCTCACATTTACTTGTGGGCTAACGCGGGTGGGGCGTCTTATTCGTAACTTATCTTTATCTCCTAAACTAGCGACACGTAATTGTTCTTGAGCAACGAGTGTTTGCCAACTGAGTTGATCTATCATTCTAGGATTGGAATAACCGGCTGATTTTTCGAGCATGGCTAGTGCCATCTTTTTTGTCAGTGTTTTAGTCGCGTGTTTGTGCATCCAGGTAAAACGAACTGAAAAAGGGGAGTTTACTTCAAAATGAATTTTACGGTACGCGGCGAGTGTTATTAAATTTGGTATCGCATTATGAACCGCTTCAAAGCGAGCATCATTATTATCAATGGCTAGAATACATTCTTTAAATGCAGCTTTAGCTTTATTTAATTGTTGAATTCGAGCAACAAGTTGTTTTTGATCCGCATTTTTTATTACCAGTAACCCAGGGTGACGTTTTAAAACACGACTACTTAAGCCTGATTTTTTATAGATATCGTTAAATGAATTTAAAATCAACTTTTGGCCCGTAGCACCTGTAATTTTCGTAACATTGATCGATTGAGGGACTATCTTTTCATCGTTACTATCAATATCAGGCAATTGATAATAATCAGCCTTTGAATAATCGCATTGCATTAAATCATCAATAAAGTGATTAGTTAAATCACTAAGTAAATCGAACTGACTGCGAATTTGTACTTTAGTTACCATAAGAACACATCATACAATATAGATGATAATAGTCTACCATAGCCGCAGTTAAACTAAAAACAAAGCAGCGCACAATCACCTGTTTATTTATCGTTTAATTTTACTCGATGCTAAGTATATATTATAAATCGAATTAAGTATGATGTGTTCTTTGTTCTTGGTAAGGACCTTATAACGGATAGGTTGATAGTTTTTCTAACTTAAAAGTTCGATCATCTCTAAATAAGTATGTTTAATTATTGCCTTTGAGCTGATGATTAAGTACATCATGTTGCTGCAATTGTATAATCTCCGATGCGATAGAGGTATTTACCTCAAGTATAAGTTGTGTAATTAAAGGGTGAGGACTAACTCTATTGTAGTTTTCAGTTGCCAATGGATACTGGTATATCAATGCAACAATTTACGGGAGCTTATTGATGTGACCAATTCTATAAATTACTCATAGGCACACTATTTCAATTTTGCTTCAGGGGATTATCTAATTTGAAACAGCTTACAAATTATCAGTCGTGCAGTTGCAGTGAGTAAGTTTATGGCTGTGAGCACAAAAATAAACTGCGCTTACAGACTTTATAACCATGAAGCTTAAGTAATCGTCGATATAGTTAAAGAGCTGAACTACAGTGATAACAAGCTGCTAAACCTATCTAGTTTAAGCCAGGCATTATAAAAATGTTATATGAACGCTGAGAAATAGGCCAATAAGATGTATAGGAGTTGGAGTCAAACCAGCGCTCGAATTTTACAATTACATACTATTGCCTTAATTTAATTGCAGTGTCATTCAGGCTTGAATTGACAACTATCAGTAATTTGAGATACGTGCCAACATGAATCAAACAAGGTAGTTACAAGCAACATCAGACGAACTGAATTTCATTTAATTTAGGTATACCTCTTTATTACTCAGCACCCCTAGCACATATTTTAAACTTCAGCCATTTGATATAAAAAATAATCTAATTTCATCTGTAAAGTTAAGGTTACATAGTATTACAATTTAAGTATGATGTGTTCTTATTTTCAGTTGTAGAGTAGGCACTTAGTTTATTTACTAAGGTCTCGCTGTATTATTTAATTTTATGTTTTATATTAATAAGTTAAACAATACCCTGTGCATATTTTAAAAAATAAAAAGGTGGCAGAACAGTGCAAATCATCAATAATATTTATCTCATAACTAAATAATTGATAATTAGCGAATATAGTCCTTGAACAGGGGCACTGCATACGTTAATTTTCATCTATCAGGTAAATGTAGGAATGAGGAAATTAATATGCAGTCGTGGAACCCAAATAGCTGGAGAGAGCTCCCAATACTTCAGCAGCCACAGTATCCAGATCAAGAAGCGCTGAAAACTGTTGAAGGCCAATTAAAGAGTGCACCGCCACTGGTCTTCGCAGAAGAGACCCGTAGTTTATTTAAACAACTAGAAGACGTTTGTGAAGGCCGTGCCTTCTTACTTCAAGGTGGTGATTGTGCTGAATCATTTAGTGACTTTAATGCCGCTAATATTCGTGACACATTTAAAACAATATTACAGATGGCAGTCGTACTAACTTATGGCGGTAAATGCCCTGTAGTTAAGATTGCGCGCATGGCAGGGCAATATGCTAAACCACGCTCAGCAGATTTAGAAACCATTGATGGGGTATCTTTACCTTCATACCGTGGTGATATCGTAAATAATTTTGAGTTTACTGAACAAGCGCGTATTCCCGATCCACAACGCTTAATGACGGCTTATCATCACAGTGCAGCAACATTAAATTTATTACGCGCATTTGCACAAGGTGGACTTGCAGATTTACATCAGGTAAATCGCTGGAACATGGGTTTTGTTGCAGCAAACCCACTTAAAGAAAAATACCAACAACTTGCGGATAAGATTCAAGATGCGCTTGAGTTTATGGAAGTGTGCGGTATTAACTCAACAATTGCACCAAGCCTTAAAGAGACTGATTTATACACCTCTCATGAAGCGTTATTACTGGGGTATGAAGAAGCGCTTACTCGCCGTGATCATCTATCTGGTGATTGGTATGACTGCTCAGCACATTTTGTTTGGATTGGTGAACGTACTCGCCAACTTGATCATGCTCATATCGAATTCTTTAAAGGTATTAAAAATCCAATTGGGGTAAAAGTTGGCCCAGGAATGGATCCTGACGACTTAATTCGTTTAATTGATGCGCTTAATCCAGATAACATCCCAGGGCGCTTAACATTAATTACACGTATGGGTGCTGATGTACTTCCTGAAAAGTTGCCGGCCTTAGTACGTCGCGTTCAACAAGAAGGCCGTAAAGTAATTTGGAGTTCTGATCCAATGCACGGAAATACTGAAAAAGCGACATCAGGGTATAAAACCCGAAGCTTTGACAATATTTTGCGTGAGATCAGCCAGTTCTTCGCAGTTCATAAAGCTGAGGGCTCGTATGCAGGTGGTGTTCATTTAGAAATGACTGGCCAACATGTTACTGAGTGTACTGGTGGTGCTTACGGATTATCTGATGACGATCTAGCACAGCGTTATCGCACACAGTGTGACCCACGTTTAAATGCTGATCAGGTATTAGAACTTGGCTTCTTAGTTGCAGATTTATTAAAAGACGCACGTAAGTAGAGTTAGTCCAAAAAATCAAAAGCCGCAGATGCGGCTTTTTTAATGTCCGATATTATTTTTATACCTTGTGTAACTAAAATTAACTATATTGAAGTTAGTACTTACGTCGCTCAAGGTTAGTATCAGAAATGATCTTAGCGGAAATTTCTTCTACAGAATGATGGGTCGAATTTAAATACGCCAGCTTATGTTTTTTATACAGCATTTCAACTTCGCGTACTTCGATTCGACATTGCTTAAGTGAAGCGTATTTTGAATTAGCCATACGGCGTTGGCGAATATCAGCCAACCTGACTGGATCAATCGTTAAACCAAACAGCTTATGCTTATAGGCTACTAAGCACTGTGGTAAGTTACCCGAATCTAAATCTTCTTCAGTGATAGGGTAGTTAGCTGCTTTAATACCATACTGTAGTGCTAAATATAAACTAGTTGGCGTTTTACCACTGCGGCTTACGCCGACCAAAATTATATCGGCTTCAGCATAGTTACTTATATTAGCGCCGTCATCATTCGTAAGCGCATAGTTCACGGCATCAATTCTAAAGTCATAACTTTTTTCATGCATTGAATGAGTACGATGAATTTTAGGCACCGGCGCTACTTTTAGTTCTTGCTCAATTTTCTCACTAAATGTAGTTAAGAAATCATAAGTAACGGCGTTCGATGAGCGAATAATTTCACTTAAATTGTGATTAACAAAAGTAAAAAAAACCAAAGGTTTTTCGCCTTCGCGTTGTGCCGTTGCATTGATCAATGCTTTTATTTCGTTCGCTTTTTTTTCAGTTTCAACAAAAGGGATAGTTTTATGATTAAATTCAACGGGAAATAATGACAAAGTGGCGTGGCCAAATACTTCAGAAGTAATAGCAGTACCGTCAGAAATATAAAATGCAGTTCTCATATTAACCTTTTTATTACGTTTAATAGTTAAAATAGCCACCCTACGGTTTACGTAAGGTCTATTGCCAGTGTAGAATGAAGGTGACCTTTTTAGAAGGTTTTCTTTCTTAACTCTCACAGTTATTACTACAATTTGTTTTTTTGGAGAAAGATCCGTGCAAGAATACGTTCTCTGGTATCAAGAGCTTGGTATGCAAGATGTTCCTCGTGTTGGCGGCAAAAATGCCTCACTCGGCGAAATGATTTCTAACCTAGCAAACGCTGGTGTACAAGTCCCAGGTGGTTTTGCTACTACCGCAGACGCATTTAATGAGTTTCTTGAGCAATCAGGACTAAATGCAAAGATCCACGACATTTTAGACACACTGGACGTGGAAGATGTAAATACACTAGCAAAAGTCGGCGCTGATATTCGTCAGTGGATTATCGACACCCCATTCCAACCTAATTTAGACCAAGCCATTCGCGACGCATACAGCCAACTCCACGGCAATGCAGCAGACGATGTTTCATTCGCAGTACGTTCATCAGCAACAGCTGAAGATATGCCTGATGCATCATTCGCAGGTCAGCAAGAAACCTTCCTAAATGTACGTGGTATCGACTCAGTAATGGTCGCCATCAAGCATGTGTTCGCATCGCTTTTCAATGACCGTGCCATTTCATACCGTGTTCACCAGGGTTATGATCATCGCGGCGTAGCATTATCTGCGGGTATTCAACGCATGGTACGTTCTGATAAGTCATCGTCTGGCGTTATGTTCAGTATTGATACTGAATCAGGTTTCGAAGATGTCGTGTTTATCACCTCAAGTTATGGTCTAGGTGAAATGGTTGTACAGGGCGCAGTAAACCCTGATGAATTTTATGTTCATAAACCAACACTTGCTAAAGGTAAGCCATCTGTAGTGCGCCGTAATATTGGCTCAAAAGCGATTCAAATGATTTACTCTGCCGATCAAGCGCATGGTAAACAAGTAGAAATCGTAGATGTAGATGCAGCCCTTTCAAATAAATTCTCAATTACCGATGCCGAAGTTCAAGAGCTTGCAAAGCAAGCTGTGATCATCGAAAAACATTATGGCCGCGCGATGGATATCGAGTGGGCAAAAGACGGTAATGACGGCAAGCTATACATTGTACAAGCTCGCCCTGAAACAGTTCGTTCAAACGAAGATACGAATGTTATGGAGCGTTTTCAACTAAATGGCAGCAGTGCTGTTGTCGTTGAAGGACGTGCCATCGGTCATAAAATTGGCTCAGGTGTTGTTCGTGTACTTGATTCGATTAAAGAAATGGATCAAGTTCAACAAGGTGACATTTTAGTAACCGACATGACTGATCCAGATTGGGAACCTATCATGAAACGTGCTGCAGCGATTGTAACTAATCGTGGTGGTCGTACATGTCACGCGGCAATTATTGCCCGTGAGTTAGGTATTCCAGCAGTTGTAGGCTGTGGTAATGCAACTGACCTGATTAAAGCAGGCCAAGAAGTAACCGTATCATGTGCTGAAGGCGACACTGGCTTTATTTATGAAGGTATTTTAGATTTTGAAATCCTCACTTCACGTGTCGATAAAATGCCTGAACTACCAATGAAAATCATGATGAACGTTGGTAACCCAGATCGTGCATTTGATTTTGCACGCTTACCACACTCAGGTGTTGGTCTTGCTCGCGTTGAATTTATTATCAACCGTATGATTGGTGTGCATCCTAAAGCATTGCTAAATTTTGATGCTCAAACAGATGAGTTAAAAGCTGAAATCACACAGATGATTGCCGGTTACGAATCACCGGTTGAATTCTATATTGCTAAATTAGTTGAAGGTATTTCGACCTTAGGCTGTGCATTTGCACCAGAGCGTGTAATTGTTCGTATGTCTGATTTTAAATCAAATGAATATGCTAACTTAGTTGGCGGACAACAATACGAGCCTGAAGAAGAAAACCCAATGATTGGTTTCCGTGGCGCAGCACGTTATATTTCGGAAGATTTCCGTGACTGTTTCGCACTAGAGTGTGAAGCAATCAAACGTGTTCGTAACGACATGGATATGGCCAACATTGAAATCATGATCCCATTCGTACGTACCCTTGAAGAAGGTAAACGTGTTATTGAATTACTTGAAGAACATGGTCTTAAACGTGGCGAAAATGGCTTAAAAGTAATCATGATGTGTGAACTTCCATCAAATGCATTACTTGCTGATGAATTTTTAGAACATTTTGATGGCTTTTCAATCGGTTCAAACGATTTAACGCAACTTACGCTTGGTTTAGACCGTGACTCAGGATTAATTGCCCATTTATTTGATGAGCGTAACCCTGCAATCAAAAAACTACTTTCTATGGCAATTCAAACTGCCAAAGCAAAAGGAAAGTATGTTGGTATTTGTGGTCAAGGTCCATCAGATCATGAAGACTTTGCTGCGTGGTTAGTAGAGCAGGGCATTGATTCTGTTTCACTAAACCCAGATACAGTACTTGAAACTTGGTTATACCTTGCTAAAAAATTAGCAAAATAATCGTTAAAGTATAAAAAATGCCAGCGTTATTGCTGGCATTTTTGTTTACTCAATATGTTATAGCCTATTTATAACTTTTATCGGGCTAACTTCTTATCTAAGAACGCGCAAGATTTTGTCAGCGCTTTTTGGCAAATTGCTAAATAATGGCGTGCTTTAGGGTAATAAAAAGAGAAACACATAAGCCCTGCAATAAAAAAGATCAAAGAAGGGCCTGGTACAATAGCAAAAAATAATCCCAGCAACATAAATAAACTGCCGACTAAAACTAATACACATTTTTTCATTTCAATTCCCTCGCAATTAAGCATCTACTATGAGTATAAGTAATCACAGTCTTTTTACGATAAAAAGAGTGTTACAAACTGTAAAATCTTCAATTTCTATTGCTCTTTAGCATGATATAATCGAACAAATGCCTTAATTTACTACCGTCATGATAGCAACTATTAGCCAACAAGATGCCGCGACCGATTTAGTCGCAAGTTACTTAAAAACTATAATTAAACAAGGGTTTACTGGCGACACTGATGCAAGTTATGCCACTCGTATAACTGCATCAACTGATAACAGTATTTACCAGCAGTTACCGCAAAGTGTTATTTTTCCTAAAACTGAAAAAGATATTCAAATTGCCCTGCAAACTGCTGCACAAGACCCTTATCTATCGCTGACTTTTGGACCTCGCGGCGGTGGTACAGGCACCAACGGTCAATCATTAACTCCCGGGATCGTAGTCGATTTATCACGTTATATGCGAGAAATCCTCGAAATTAATCCTGAAGAAGGTTGGGTTAGAGTGCAAACGGGCGTGATTAAAGATCAACTAAATGATTTTTTACGCCCTTATGGATTTTTCTTTGCACCTGATTTATCAACGAGTAATCGCGCAACAATCGGCGGAATGGTTAATACCGATGCATCAGGACAAGGCTCACTGGTGTATGGTAAAACTAGCGATCATGTTTTAGGACTTACCACTTATTTAGTCGATGGCACACAAATGTCAACGACACCAATAGACATTGATAAAGCCAAACTAATTGCTGAACAAAACACTACAATCGGTAAACTGTACGCAACAGTGCTTGATATTTGTTTGTCTGAGCGTGATGCAATTTTAGCCAAGTTTCCACGTTTAAATCGCTTTTTAACCGGATATGACTTAGAACATGTGCTAAGTGATGACTTACAAACCTTTGATATGAGTAGGCTAATAACTGGCTCAGAAGGTTCGCTTGGTATTGTTACTGAGGCTAAATTAAACATCACACCTATTGCTGAATTCAAAACCTTAATCAACATCAAGTATGATAGCTTTGATTCGGCACTGCGGCATTCACCGTTTTTGGTCGATGCTCGTGCTACCTCAGTTGAAACCGTTGACAGCAAAGTTTTAAATCTTGCACGTGAAGATATAATTTGGCATTCAGTATCGGACTTAATAACCGATGTGCCAAATAAAGATATGCAAGGGCTTAACATGGTTGAGTTTAATGCTGTATCGCCTGATGACATAAAAGACAAAGTTGAGTCGCTTTGTGCATTACTCGATGATTGCGTTGCACAACAAAAAAATGGCGTAATTGGTTATCAACTTACCAGCAGTAAGGCTGATATTTTAAAAATTTATGCCATGCGTAAGAAATCAGTTGGCTTGTTAGGTAATGTTAAAGGCGCACAAAAACCTTTGGCGTTTGCTGAAGACACCGCCGTACCACCTGAGAATCTTGCAGATTATATTGTTGAATTTAGAGCTTTGCTCGATAGCCATAATTTACAATATGGCATGTTTGGTCATGTTGATGCCGGTGTATTACATGTTAGACCGGCACTTGATATGTGTGATCCCGAACAAGAAAAATTACTGCGAGTGATCTCTGATGAAGTTGTTAAACTCACAGCTAAATACGGTGGTTTAATGTGGGGCGAGCACGGCAAAGGGTATAGAAGTGAATATGGCCCTGAGTTTTTTGGTGAGCATTTATTTAAGCAATTACGACTTATAAAATCAGCTTTTGATCCTAACAATAGGATTAATCCCGGAAAAATATGTACTCCGATTGAAAGTAAGGACTCACTAGTTAGTGTTGACGGTCAAAAGCGTGCGTGGTTCGACAGACAAATTTCGGTTGATGTTAAAACTAGTTTTAATAATGCAATGACATGCAATGGTAATGGTATTTGCTTTAACTATGATGAAAACTCTCCTATGTGCCCATCATATAAAGTAACCGGTGATCGTCGTAATTCACCTAAAGGTCGCGCAAGTTTAATGCGCGAATGGTTACGATTACAAGAAGCAAAAGAGATTGATTTAATTGAGGTTGAAAAAGAACTTAACAAAGGTGAAGTGATCACCTGGTGGGAACGTTTTCAACATAGCCGCGATAAAAAGAAAGGCGTATATGATTTTTCTCATGAAGTTAAAGCCTCAATGGATGAGTGTTTAGCGTGTAAAGCATGTACCACAGCGTGCCCTATAAAAGTTGATGTACCGACTTTTAGATCACGTTTTTTAAATTATTATCACAGTTACTACGCGCGCCCACTCAAAGATTATCTAGTCGGTAATATTGAAGCCAGTGCACCATTAATGGCCAAATTTTCAAATGTAATAAACCCAATTGTAAAAACTAAATTAGTCAGCTCATTAATAAAAAAATCTGTTGGCTATGTTGATACACCCGTACTCAGTTCACCACGTTTAACAAAACGGATTAATAAAACACACGAATTTAATTTTGCACAACTTTCAGGCTTATCTCCCGAGCAACAAAGTGAGTATGTACTAATTGTGCAAGATCCGTTTACCAGTTTTTATGAAGCTGAGCTGGTAGAAAGTTTTATAAAAATAATTTCCGCACTAGGCAAGAAGGCAATACTGTTACCGTTTAAGCCAAATGGAAAACCGCAACACGTTAAAGGTTTTTTAAATGAATTTAAGATCACAGCAAAAAATGCAGCAACATTTTTAAATTCATTATCTGAAATAAATGCACCACTTGTAGGTTTAGATGCATCATTAGTAATGTGTTATCGGGATGAATATAATTCTATTTTAGCTGATGAACGTGGTGAATTTGAAGTGCTACTTGCTCATGAATGGTTAGCAACACAATCTTTTAAATCATTAGCTAACAAAGTTGATAGCAATATAACATTTACGTTATTAAGTCATTGTACTGAAACAACCGCATTACCAAAAGCGGCGAATGTATGGCAAACAATTTTTACTGACTTAGGCCTAAAACTTAATACAACAGCAACAGGGTGTTGCGGTATGGCAGGTACATATGGCCATGAAGCGCAAAACCAGAAAAACTCTCGAGCATTATATGAAATGAGTTGGCAAGGTGTTGTAGAGAAAAATAAACCTGAGCAATTATTAGCAACCGGTTTTTCTTGTCGTAGCCAAGTTAAACGCTATGAAAAATTCAAACCAAAACACCCAATAGAACTACTAGCAGATAAGCTAAGCAATAACATTTAATATAAAAATGCCGCACGCTTTTAAAAAGGAATGCGGCATTATTTATAGCGTGATTTTTTATTTTAAATAACTATCAGCAATAGGCTTTGTGCTCATACCATGAATAAAAACACTAAATAAAATAGTTGTCATAGCAATCGTAGCTATAAGGTATTTATTTTCGATGCCGCTATCGATCACCATTAAAGTAAATACAATAGAGGCTAAGCCTCTCGGGCCAAACCAAGCAAAAGTAAAACGTTCTTTCATTTTTAATTTAGTAAATTGTAATGACAACATCACAGGGATAATTCGAATAAGCGTTGTACTCAGTAGTGCAAATACAGCAAGTGGCCATGATAATTCTGGCAAAACTAAATAGCTGCACACAAAACCAAATAAACACCAGATCAACAAACCAGTAAAGTCCGCGATGTGTTCACTATCTTCAACGAGTTTTAAGCGCAAAGCCTGATCGGTAAATCTATCAAAAATTAATCCAGCAACAAACACCGCAATAAAACCACTGCTATGCAAACTTTGTGCGATTGAAAAAATGGCCATTGCCATACCAACCACTAAAAATGGGCTACTATTATTTGAAAAATAATGACGTTGCATGGCAAATTTAATCGCGGGAATGATCAATCCCATTGCAGCAACTGCAACCAGAATAGCCACACCTAATTCACGCGCAAAAACTATGACTGTATCAAAAACCGAAAATGTAGATGCAGGCTCTTTTGCTAACAACATCAAGACTAAAAATATTGGCACACATAAACCATCGTTTAAACCACTTTCAGTATTGATCCCTTCACGAATTTTTTCAGGCACCGCGCTGCTATTTAATAATCCTTTACTCAGCGCTGCATCCGTCGGCGTTAATATTATTGCAACTAGTGCAGCTTGAATAAGTGTGAGCTGGGTAAACATTAAACTCGCAATAATAATTCCAGCAAACAAGGTAAGTGGTAAAGCAATAAAAAGTAATAGGCTAGGGTATTGAAAACTGTGTTTTAAAACCATCAGTTTGGTTTTTGCCGCATCAGTAAATAAAAATATGCTCAGTGTTAATTCTATTAAAGGTAATAAGTGATCTAAGTCTCTGGTTAAATATACCGTTTTACTTGGTAGCATAAACCCGATCAACGCACCGATAATAACAAAAAACATAGGTCCGGTAATTTCAGCTCGCTCTAATTGATGCATAGATAATGAATAAATTAAAAAGGCTAAACCCACTGCAGCTAATACAACATATTCCATTTAGATTTTCCTTTTAAGTCCAGATTTTGCTCGTTCTTTGATATTTGTCTGAATATATATTTGATCGGTGGTGGCAATTTTTGCATGTCCTAAATCTTCTGATAAATGTTTTAAAGGGCGAGTTTGTGCATCATGCGTAGCACCAGTATGTCTGAGCCAATGCGCTGTTGCCGATTCTAGTTGCTCGGCATCATCAGTAAAGCCATCATCAAGTAAAGATTGTTTGGCTAAATCAAAACTTTGTTGAACTAAGCGACGAATTTGTCGAACGGTCATTCCGCCTTGACCACGAATTTTATGCACCAATGGATCAGATTCATCAACGCGGGGCAGGGCTGGTAAACCTCGGTACAACCTATAACGTTTTAAATAAGTTACAAAATCTTCACTGAGTGTGACATCGCGTAATTTATTTCCTTTGCCCATAATTCTTAAAAACCAAAAGCCATCATTATCTTGCCAAAAATGAGACATAACAGGCGACCATTGTGGTCGCTCTGATAGTTCAGAGATCCGTAAATAAAGACCTTTTAAACACGCTAAGGTAAATAAATTTCTTTCAAGATCAGGTTGTTGCTCACACTTATCACGTGTGACACCAAATACATATTCCCATTGAATATCACTCAAGGTATCAGGAATTTTTATTTGTGATTGCACAACTAAATAAGGGCTATTCTTTTTTACAACCGGTACAAAGTTAGCAAAGGTTTTTTCTTCTAAAATAGCAAACTTGTAAAATACATTTAAAGCAGTAAACATGGCCGCTAATGTTTGTTGGCTAGCAATAGATTCTTTGAGCATAAAAGGGCGCCAATTTTCGTTTAATCTACGGATCCCTTGCTCATCTTTATAGCGCCATTGCACTGAAGTCATCGCCCAGCTTTTATCGGGTTCGACCATAAAATCGACATAGGCTTCTATGTCTTCACGTTTTAATTCAAATACTGATTTTTCTGCGACTAACCAAGACCATAGGTAAAAGCGTTCGAGTTCGTTCCGAAAACGATTATAGGTCGCTTCTGATTTTCGACCATAAACATATAAAAATTGATACAAAAATACTAATTCTTGCTTAGATTCAGCGACAGTCAAGCCAACTTGCTGTATAAAGGTGGCAAGTTCTGGGTATTCTGATTGTATTGTATCATCTTCAAGATGGGCAATTTGATACCGTAATTGTTTTAATGTATCGACCAAAGCAACAAGCATAATATAGTTATTTCTAATAAAATAAAGTAGTTACAGTTTAACTTTAAAGTCCGATACTGTCTAGTATTGGACTTAGTGAATGATTATATTGTTAAGCTGATCAGATAATATCAAAGCAATGTTGCTGGTTTAAGGAAGGCATATGAAAAAGTTAATAGTTTTAAGTTTAGTTGCACTAACATTAGTCCTGTCTGGTTGTGCTACAACAGGTAGTGCTTCTCCAACTGAAAAGCGTAATCTAGTGCAAAATATGCGAGCAGATACACTAAGTAAATTATACAAAGAAAAACCAGATGTTAAAGAGCAAATTAAAAATGCCGCTGGTTATGCAGTATTTGATAATGCTAATGTCAATGTTGTTTTAGCCAGCTTTGGTGGCGGCTATGGTGTGGTTAAAAATAATTTGACGGGTAAATCCACTTATATGAATATGGGTGAAGCTGGTTTAGGACTTGGTTTAGGTGTTAAAGACTTTAATGTTGTAATGGTTTTTCATAATCAAGCTGCGTTAAATCGTTTTATTGAAAATGGTTGGGCCTTCGGTGGCAATGCCGATGCAGCGGCAAAATACCAAGATAAAGGCGGTGCACTTGTTGCCGAAGCCATTGCAGATCAAGTAACTGTTTATTCATTAACCGAAAATGGCCTTGCATTACAAGCCGTACTAAAAGGCACTAAATTCTGGGTAGATTCTGAGCTAAATTAAGACCTCAAAACCCTTCTAAAAGTGGGCTAGTTCGTATGATTAAGCCCACTTTAATTTATTTTAAACTATTTAACATAACGTAATTTATGGGGTATCAGCTAAAATAACTTATAGCTTAAATTTTCAATTAGTTTTAATTCAAATTTTTTATAGCTATACTTTTCAAACGCGTCAGCCAAACCAAATCTCAATTATGTATCGGGGCTATCTTCCTCCAACTGGCCCATCATTACCGTATAATGACTACGCCTTGGGGGAAAGTTAAACCGTCCGATCTTCGCCAGCTTTTAGATATAATTGGTGAAATATCGCAAAGAACAGGAAGTTAATATGAACGAAGAAGGTATTAATATAATTTTATTTATATTAGGCTCAATTGCTATTTTTGTAGCAATTATTTTTTATAACAGTCGTCCCGATTTACATAACTGTTATTCATGCGGGAAATTTTTAACAGTTAATGCTCACAGGTATTGGTATAAAGTGAATGGTAAAGACGTACCATATTGTGCAAAATGCAACCGAAAGCGCAGATAACAGCTTCATAATATAGGAGGGGGTAATTCCCCTTTTTATTTACAACAAACTAAAATTTACTACTCACTTTACAACCACTAAAAGACAAAATTGTTATATTTTCAATTACACTATTTAAAGGATTAAATATGAATTTTAATGACCTGAAACTATACCTTATCATAGTCGTTGCTGGCGCTACTCTATGGTTTGCTAAAGAGGCATATGAATACAATAAGCTTCAGAACTACTTAAACAATATTGAAGAAAATCAAAAAACCATTAAACAAAGCAAGGAGCTTACATTTGATCAACAGCTTGAACTTGCTATGGAACGTCAGAGAAAATTTCAGATTGCGTCGAATAAAAATAAAGCTGATAAATATATGCGTGAAGTACGCTCTAAATATACCAAAGAAGGATATGAGGAAAAGCTTGCAGTCTGTAATTACTTCACCGATTTATATAAAAAGAATCGAACAAAAGAAAATGAATTAAAATACGTTAAAGCCTGTGACCCAATATATCACTAAGTCAAACTATCAAATATTACAGCAACACTAACCAACTAATAAAAAAGGGCTTTCGCCCTTTTCTTTTATATTACGTACCGTAATTTTTGCGTTGTTAACTATCAGCCATAAAGCTACATTACTTGATAGATTAGATCATTCAATTATTTTCAGCTCAACATTTTCACTATTGAGTTTTTTATCAAAATCATCGGCTAATTTTTCAGTCTCGCTAAATACTGTTCGCCAATATTTTATACGTGTATCCGCATCGAGATCTGTAAAGTCGTTTCTGTCGGGGATTTTTCCGTAAGGTAAGCTGGCGATGAATTTTTTAGAGGGTGTGATCATAACCACGTTATCGTAATTTTCAGCGGCGACTTTACGTTTTAAGCTTTTATCAAACCACCCTGCTTTTGGATCTGAATTGAAATGTGGATATAGAATAAGTCCAGGATTGTTAATTTTAAAATCAAAGTGGTAATCAACAATACCACCATCGCGATACATACCTGTAGGCGCGCCGGCAATATTTTTTATACCTTGCATTACTAGCGGTATTGATCCGGATGCCAGTAAGGCATCTTTTAAATTTGTTTGTGTGAGTGCGATATTTTGAGTTTTAAAATTGTAGCTGTCAGTAATACTTAAATTACTATTCGGTGCGCCAAAAATAAAACGCTCATATTGCCCGCCTAATAATTTACGATTAACGCGATTAAACAGATAACTTTTTGATAAACCCAAAAGCTGTATTAATTTATGTTCACTGGCAATTAACCCGTTAGATTTTGCGACGATAAAATGCGCTTTAAATACGGGGTTATTTATAATTTCGGTGACACCGTTATCGCCAAACACATCTTCGAGTAGTGCGCGGGCTTTAGTGGTAATTTCATTAGGAGTGGGTTTATTACTAGAATATCGGGTTTGCGAATACGATTTTGCTAAGCGTTCAATGGCTGCAACGGGATCGTTTTGTGAAAAACATGCAGAGCGAAAAGCGCCAGCAGATGAGCCGATTAAATTAAGTGGTTGGGTACGGTTTTTAAAAAATTCGCCAAAAATATATCTATCTAAGCCAAATAATGTAAACCATTTAGGACCGCCACTTGCACCTAAAAAAGAGGTGAAAAGTTCAGGTTTAAAGCCCTGTTCGTTAATAATTTTAGCCGCTGTTTTCCCTGCGTGAATCTCGATCATCTAAAAAATTGTGCCTTTTATTTTGGTTGCTTTAGTTATTTTCACAACACTAAAAGTGAATACTTATGCAAAGCAAAAAGCAGCTTCATGTTGCCATAAAACCGCTTTTTATAGTTAAGTATGCTGAATTAGTCCCAAATGCCGTCTTCGCATTTGCCCTGTACTTTTACATCTTTTACTTTAAATTCGGGCTCTAAACCTTTGTCTCTTTGTGCGTGGTAATCGCTGGTGACAGACAAAATAGTCGGCGTTAACAGTATAATAGCGATAACGTTAACCACTGTCATTAACCCTAAGGCAATATCGGCTAAATCCCATACTTCTTTTAATGTGGCAGACGCCCCCCACATCATCATTGATAGATATAAAAATGTGTAAATGCCGCGCCCTACTTTATTATCGAGCTTAAATAAATGTAGGTTACTTTCGGCGTAAGCGTAATTAGCCACTACCGAGGTAAAGGCAAATAAAGTAATGGCTGCTGCTACAAAGTACACGCCCCCTTGTGCTAAATGTGCGGTCATTGCCGCTTGTGTTAAGCGAATGCCTGCCATCTCACCACTGATATCAATATCAGCCAATAAGATAATCACAGCGGTACAACTACACAACACTATAGTATCAAAAAACACCCCGAGCATTTGAATATACCCTTGCGTTACTGGGTGATTTGGAATAGGCGACGCACTTGCTGATGCATGCGGCACACTACCTGCACCGGCCTCATTAGAATATAAACCACGTTGAATACCGTTTTTGATTGCCGCGCCCATTGCGCCTGCACCGGCTTCTTGCAGCCCAAAAGCAGATAAGAATATATCCTTCAACATAGCAGGCACTTGGGTGAAGTTAATCAAGGTAATAATCACAGCTGCCAGTACAAATACAATGCCCATCACCGGCACTACTCGCTCAGCAAAGCGGGCAATAGCTTTAAAGCCACCGAGTATAATAGAGCCTGCAAGTAGGGTTATGACTATGCCTGAATATAAGGTTGGAATTTCAAAAGCGAAATTAAGCGCATCAGTAATGGTGTTGGTTTGCATCGCGCTAAAAGTAAAGCCATAACCTAAGAACAAACACAACGCAAACGCGATAGCGAGACTACGACTGCCTATTCCTTGTTGAATATAATAAGCGGGGCCACCTCTAAATTCGCCTTGGCTATCGCGTACTTTATACACTTGGCCAAGTACGCTTTCTGCAAAACCGGTCGCCATGCCCAGTATGGCAATCACCCACATCCAAAATATGGCGCCACTGCCACCTACTGATATCGCAACAGCAACACCGGCTAAATTGCCAGTTCCAACCCGCGCACTTAATCCGGTGCACAGTGCTTGAAACGAACTAATGTCGTTTTTATTGCATTTGCTACTGCCTTTGAGAAGGCTGAACATGTGTTTAAATTTTAAAATTTGAATCAGTTTTAAGCTGACTGAAAACCAAATACCTGTAAACAGTAAAATGTAGATCAGTATTTGTCCTTCACCCCAAAGCAGGTTATTTATACTGCCTACGATTAAATCAAACATGTTTGCCCTTGTTATTATTTTTCAACCTGCAATAGAATACATATGCTGAATTTAAGAATATTTAGTTGGCAATACTTTATCTTGCTGATATAAATTAGCAAGTTTTGAGTGTATTAAAATAACAAAAAGTTATTTACAACACCCTACAACTCCCTTCATGATTGTTTGTCATAGCAATTATTAAATTTAATAGATGAATAGCTTATCGATTCGATACTACACACGAAAAATCCACAGCCACCAGCACCACTATCACCAACTTGTTTTACCACTTAGTGGCTATATAGAACTTGAAATGAATAATTTCGCGGCGCCTGTTGGTGTTGGTCAATGTGTTGTGATCCCTAAAAATACTCTACATGCGTTTAAATCAGATGAAAATGCACGTTTTATAGTGGCCGATTTATTAGAGCTCCCTAATAACTTAACGACGATGAATGCCCCCTGTTTCAGTATTGATGATAAATTAATGAGCTATCTAAGTTTTACCCAAAAGCAGTTGCAATGTGTAACTAACATAGATGAAGCAGCGTTATGTTTTAATTTATTTTTGGTGTTACTCAGGCAACAAACTACCAATGCGACTATTGATCCGCGGATAAATAACGTTTTGTTATTAATAAAAAAAGATTTATCGATAGACTATACACTGAATGATATGGCAGCGGTTGCATGTTTAAGTGTTACTCAATTCAAAGCTGTTTTTAAGCAATGTATGCACACCAGCCCGGTTAAACATCACACGCAATTAAGAATGGAACATGCGCGTTCCTTACTTTGTTACTCTGATTTACCTATAGCAGTCATTGGTGAACAGGTTGGTTATAACGACCCATCAGCCTTTAGTCGCGCCTTCACTTGCTACTTCAAACAATCCCCACGAGACTTAAAAAAGCAGCTTTAGCGTCAACAATATCGTCTTTTAAGCACAGTGTTAGATAGTAAAATTGATAAACTACCTTTATCAATTAATTTTTAATTAAATGTTTGCTATGTCTACAATTTTCGGCGTATTAGCTATTTTTTTATGGGGTGCATTAGCACTGTTGGGTAATTTAACTAAAGCATTACCGGCTTTTCAATTACTATTTATGTGCTTCTTTGTGTCGTTCTTATTGCTGTTTATTAAACGGCTTGTTACCAAGCAGCCTTTGTTAGCTCTGCCGACACTTGGTAAGGCGCAAACAATTATTGGCATAGTTTGCTTATTTGGTTTTCATTTTTGTTATTTTATGGCACTTAAATATGCACCATTGATTGAAGTTAGCCTGATTGTATATTTATGGCCATTGTTATTGGGTGTTTTTGTCGCACGGTCTGAAAACAAAATAAATGCGATTATAGGCGGGCTGGTTAGTTTTATAGGGATCGTGTTTTTAATTAGTGATGGCAGTGGTTTTACTATCAATAGCCAGTACTTTTTAGGCTACCTATTTGCTGCGAGTTGTGCGCTATTATGGTCGAGTTATTCATTGTTCATGACTCGCTTTGATAATCACGTTGATGATATTGGTTGGCTTTCTCTTTATGTAGCTATTTTGGCCTTATTGGCACATATATATTTTGAACAAACAGTCACGCGTTTTTCATTAACGCAGACTGTAGGTATTTTTTTGTTAGGGTTAGGACCTGTCGGTGGCGCATTTTACTTATGGGACATCGCTTTAAAAAGAGGTAATAAAACGTTACTTGCCTCTTTGAGTTTTTTAACACCGTTACTTTCTACCGTGTTACTGGTTATGGCTCAACAAATACATTTTTCATGGGCAATTTTAATTGCATTGGCATTTGTTTTAATTGGCGCAGCGATCAGTAATTATAAATGCAGGCCTCGGAGCGTTAATGCGAGCCATTTATGACTCGCTTATTAATTACAAACTAACAACACAGGATACTTATCCAACTCACATACAACTGATCGGAATAAATTCATCAACACCAATTAGTTAGCCACAGCAACAGGGTGGGTATTGTTTGCTGGGTATTGCTCAGTAAAATAGTTATTACCAGCCAATAAACCTAATTTATAATCACGACGTAGATCATTGGTTGAACTACCAAGTAATTTGCTCGAAAGCTTTTGGTTTGCAAAAATTTGTATTATTTCTACATCTTTCGGAGGATTGGCAATAAATGCTAACTCATCCTCATACGCTTGTTCGTGTTGTAATAAGTAATCTAAGGTTTTTGGGCAATATCCTGATGCACAAACAAACGCTTTTAACTTGTTTACCCATGCCGATTGCGCTTGAAAGTCTTGATCAACTGTGCGGATCACCACAATTTTACGTGCACCACGATTGTAGGCTTCGCGCACTGGTAGTGGCGCAGCAAGGCCACCATCTAGGTAAAAGTCTGACTCAGCGTGTACGTCGGTTTTATCTATTTCATTAGCAGCTAATGCATTTAACCATGGCGTGAGTTTTACACCTTGTTTGTATAAGAATGGCAGTGCACTTGACGCTTTTAAAAGATCTCGCCATTGCTGGCCTTCACCGGTTGGTGATAAAAAATAAGGTTTTCGATCACGGGCATTAGTGGCAGTAATAAGTAACTCCCGTTCACCCAAACTGGCTTTTGCAGTTTTAAAATCAAGTGCTCTGTTAACTTCGGTAGTTTTATCAAAGTACCAGTCTAAGTCGACTATATGTTTACCTACTAAACCACGGCCTAATTGAAAAAATCGTTTGTGACGCGAAAGCCCTCTTATTAAGCGTTTGGCATACCCTTTTTGACGAGCTAAATAGCTAGTAAGGTTTTGTGAACCTGCTGAAGTACCAATAAATAAATCGAATGGGTCATATTCATGTTCAAGCCATGCATCTAGTACACCTGCGGTGAAGATCCCTCGTTGCCCACCACCTTCCGCGATCAATGCTGTTTTATCGAAAGTATTTGTGATTTTGGGGTCTTGAGGTTTCAAAATATGCCTTCCTTTGTAATTAATTTACTGGTTTATACCTTCATTTTAATGTGTTTAAATCAAACGTTAAAATTGATTATATAAATCGAATTGATTATAAAAACAGAACGCAAGCTTAAATAAGATTAGTGCTGTGTTTTGCACTTTTAAGTAGAGTTCAGAAACTAGTAAACTTTGTGTATTAGCTAGTTTCTGTATTGTAACGGGAGTTAAGTGTACCTTAGCTTAATTTTCAGTGGTTATGCTTTTATTGACCGTAAAATCTCCAACGCGTGATGACGGTCGCTACTTTGGTAAAGATCATTGGTAAAAATGAATTCATCGACACCAAGCTCTTTGACTATCATATTTAGCTTATGAGCAATGGTCACAGGACTCCCTACCACAGATAATCCTAAAAAGTTTTCAACTTGAGCCTGCTCTTGCTCATTCCATAATCCAGCCATGCTTTTAACGGGAGCTTTTAGCCATAAAGGATCACCACGTAACAGTGCTAAGATACGCTGTTTTGACGTGGTTGCTAAAAACTGTGCATGTTCATCGCTATCTGCTGCAACAATCGGTAAGCCAAGCATTACATAAGGTTTGTCTAACACATCAGAAGGTTGAAATTCACGGCGGTATAAAGCGATTGCATCATAAACAAAACGCGGTGCAAAGTGGCCAGCAAACACATAAGGGAGGCCTTTTTTAGCTGCTAGTTGCGCACTATATAAACTGGAACCAAGTAACCAAATAGGTACATTGGTATTCTCGCCAGGAATAGCGCGAACAGGGTGACTACCATCGTAAGGGCCAAATAAAGTTTGCAGTTCAGTGACTTCATCGGCAAAGTTTTCAGCGCGTCGTTCATCTCGGCGCAGAGCACGACTGGTTATATGATCGCTACCTGGTGCGCGACCTAAACCTAAATCAATACGCCCTGGGTATAAACTCTCTAACGTGCCGTATTGCTCTGCAACAATCAGTGGCGGGTGATTTGGTAACATAACGCCACCAGCACCTACTCGTATAGTTTTAGTTTGCCCTGCTATGTGGCCAATTAATACAGAGGTTGCCGCGCAGACAATTCCCGGCATATTATGATGTTCAGCCATCCAAAATCGGTTAAAACCGAGTTCATCAGCTTTTTGTGCATAAGCGACACTATTTGCAAGAGTACTTGAGACGGTGGCATCTTCTTTCATTGGGCTAAGCTCAAGTAAAGAAAACGGTATTGCAGATAACCCAGACATGCGTACTCCTCATTGCCTTTAATTAAGTGATAAAGATAATCAAAATAATTTAACCATCATTACATTAATGGGTCTGTTGGGGGGGGTAATTCAATCATTAATTTTAGCTAATCAATTAATCCAGTCGATTAAGCTAAGTGCACAGAAGTTATTGCATTGAATGTATTTACATCCATCCAATGCAATAACACTACACTAAATAAACTACATACGTTATTAGCTACATCATGCTTAACCGAAAAATTTATAGATAATTACTTTTATTTTAAATGTTTTGGATCAGGTATGCGTAATTGTTTAACGAGTGGGTGATTTATTTTTTTCATTTCAGTTAATACTAATTGAGCAACTTCTCGAGCACCAAGTTCATTGAAATGGGTATTGTCTTCTACGCCCATAGGGTAATTTGGATGTAAGTTAGGTGCTATATGCATAAAACGTAAGCGTGAGTTGATCCCACCAAGCTTTTGAAAATACTGTTGGGTCACCCGTTCCATGTCAATAAAATCGACCCCTGTCTGTTTAGCTACATCTCTTACTATATCAGCGTAAATAGGATGGGTGTCCTTGATCTGACCTTTTTCATCAAAATAACGACGCGTTACCGGGGTCATCAGTAATGGCTGTGCCTGCTTTGCTCTTACTTCAGCAATAAAATTAACTAGGTTTTGCTTATATTGCTCTGGTGTAGTGTAGCGGTCTACTTTCTGTTTTGACTGATCGTTATGACCAAATTGAATGATCACAAAATCATCTTTATTAAGTTCATTTATAATGCCCGCCCACAAGCCTTCACTGATAAAGGTGCGTGTACTACGACCATTTTTAGCACGATTTTTAACGTCAATTCTGTCATTAAAAAAGATACTAAAGGGCATTCCCCAACCTGTTTCAGGGTAATCCTTCACTTCTTTAATTGACATGGTTGAATCCCCTGCCATAAAAAGCTGAACTTTAGTAGTTGCTGACATACTTGAAAAACTCATCATGATAAATATTGCTGCAATTAATTTTCCCATTCTACTCGCTCTTTGTCGTTTTTAAAAAATCAGTTTAGCTCGTAATAAAATTATTTTTTGTAATTGAGTGAAAAATAATTTTATTAAAATGTAGTTTCAGTTATAAACATACCACTAACTGCCACCGGTAGCAAATAACAAGTTAAATCATAGTGCTGAATAAAATTGAACCAGTCCTTAATGTACTTTTACTGCAAAAAAATGTAAATAAACCATGAAAAATGTAATTTATTAGGTTTGACAATACGCTTTTTTAGATATAGCTTGATTTCTATGCCACCGGTAGCATTCGTATTTAGCTGATATTGCTATCGATTCAAATCATAGTTTTATGACATTTAATCATAGACTTATATTTGAATGGCTAAATAAAGTAATAAAAATAAAAGCTCAAATCAACAGCATAAAAAAGGAACACACAATGAAGACTGCAAATAAGTTCGTTCTCAAGCCACTTAACTGCATTGTTAGTGCCTTACTACTGGGCACAACATCGTATGCAATCGCAGCCGATGAACAGCCACAAACAGATACTAAAGCCCAAAATGACATTGAGTTAATTCAAGTAACTGGATTTAGATCATCATTAAATAAATCGTTAGCAACTAAACGTTTTGAAGTAAATACCACTGAATCTATCGCGGCAGAAGATATTGGTAAATTCCCTGATCTGAATATCGCCGAATCATTACAACGTATTCCTGGGGTGGCAATTTCCCGTGAAGGTGGTGAAGGTAGGCAAATTACCTTACGTGGTTTAGGTCCTGCATTTACACGTACTACTTTAAACGGTATGGAAGTACCAGCAAGTACCGATGGCACTGACTCTGGTGGCGGCGTAAATGGTGGCCGTGCATTTGATTTTAATATATTTGCATCCGAACTATTTAATCGTGTTGATATCCAAAAAACGCCCACAGCTGCAACTGAAGAAGGTGGTATAGCGGGCACTGTTGATATGTATTCTGCACGTCCTTTTGACACAACAGGCTTTCATGTTGCAGCGTCTGCGCAAGCCGGTTATAACGACCTCACTGAAGAAGTCGACCCACGGATGGTATTTATGATCAGCAACACATTTGCTGATGATACAATCGGGGCTTTATTCTCTGTCGCAAAATCTGAACGCACTGTGCGCCAAGAAGGCTTTGGGACTGTGCGCTGGACCACCCCCGTACTCGATGGTGGCGGTATTTATGCTGACACCTCTAATACAGAAGTTATTGGCACACCCAATACTGGGGAGTGTGAGTTCGAAGGTCAAACAGTCGATGCTGTTAACTGTTTATATACGCCACGTCTGCCTCGCCCTGATTTTTTTGGTAATGAACAAGACCGTTTAGGCTTTACCGGTTCATTGCAATATGCTCCTAACGATGATCTGGTCCTTACGCTAGATACATTACATTCAACCCTTGATAATGACCGTACTATGTACAACTTTTTCGAGATGTTTAGAAACACATTCAGCGAAATTACCCCTGAATCGATTACCGTGGCTGAAAATGGCAAACAGATCCAAGCAGCGACATTTAACGGGGTTAAATCTCGAGTAGAAAGCCGTCAGCAGATTTCAAAAACAAAATTTCAACAATACGTATTCTCAGCTAAATATCATTTATCTGATTACCTTCGATTAGACGCTATGGTGGGCACTGCTGAATCGGATGCTCGCTCTGAGCAGTATCGTTATAACATGACTAATAACGCACCTCATAGAGTATCGATGGATTTTGGCACCAGCAATAATACCGCTGTGATGAATTACGATTACGATACTCTAGATGCCAACTCTTTTGATTTAGCCGATGGGCGCTTACGTGCAACAGATGTACTGCGCGAAAATGACACCGCTAAAATTGATTTATCATACGAGATGGATATGATGAATATCAAAGGCGGTATAGCCTATAACGACAGAACGGTTAGTTACGATGAATCACAAATAAACGGTTTTCCTGATCAAGATTCTGCAGCTGGATTTTCTCAGTTAATGCCCTACGATGATTTTGGCAGCGGTTATGACGGCACGTTATCACCCTTTATAGTGGCTGATTTTGATGCAATAAATTCACAGCTTTTAGTTAAAGAGTGGGTGCCACGCAGTGCACAAAGCTGGAAAGTTGAAGAAGAAACAATGGCTGCCTATGTGGAAACTAATTTTGAATATGAAATTTCCGATATGCTACTACGCACCAATGCAGGTGTTCGCTATGTAAAAACTGAAACCACATCAACAGGTTTTATTCAAACTGATGCGGTATCAATCGACAATAGCTATGACAATGTTTTACCGGTGCTAAATTTAGCCCTTGATGCAACCGATGATGTGATTGTAAGGCTGGGTTTATCTAAAACCATGACCCGCCCGAGTTTGAGTTCACTCAATCCTGGTAATCCATCGTTTTCTTATTTAAACGGCACTGTTAGTGCGGGTAACCCATTCTTAGACCCTTTCACCTCTACCAATACAGACGTTGGTGTTGAATGGTACTTTGCAGAAGAGTCGCTATTAGCAGCAACAGCGTTTTACAAAGATATTGGCTCTTTTATAAAAAGTGATAGTGAAGAAAAACTCGTCGATCCTGCTTATTTACCCTTTATTGATAATGATCCGCAATATGATCCATCAAGTGCGCTCGATCCTAGAACTACCCCTTACACTCATTTCGTCCCTGTAAATGGACAAGGTACTGTGATCAAAGGGCTTGAACTTATTTATCAGCAACCTTTTTCATTCCTACCTGGGTTGTTAAAAAATATGGGGTTAGTGTCTAACTATACGTATGTCTCTGCAGGTGAAATTACGGGTCTTTCTAAAAATTCTTATAACTTTACCCTGTATTATGAAGAAGAAAACTATGGCGCTCGTGCCTCAGTAAATAAACGCGACAATTACATCACAGATTACACGGGTAACAATGGTAATGCCGAAGAAGCGACATCTGGTCCAACACATTTTGACCTATCTGCTTTTTATAATATTAATGAAAATGTCACTGTAACATTTGAAGCTATTAACCTTACCGATGAGTATGAACGCCTATATACAACAGGTGATGGCAGTTTAGATTTACCACGTGAATATAATCATACCGGCCGACAGTTCTTTTTAGGAATACGCTACAACTTGTAAAACAGTATTTAAATTTTAAACTCCCCTAAGGTAAACAGCTTAATTAACATTTTAATTAAGCTGTTTTTTTACGCACAATACCAACAACTCAATGTTAATTGCCTTTCTTAATTGATAATCAAAAATTACTCACATACTAACAAAAATATTCTTATATTGTTTTTATACGACTAAAGTAGCGCATCCATTATTTATAATTAAAATACAATGCCACCGGTGGCAAATAATCAGTTAAATCATAGTACTTATAGATAATGTTGCACTTGAATGGTATTCGTACGCTGTTCTAAATGTAAATTAATGATGAATAATGTTATGCTTTTCATTTGAATTCGCATCAATAACGCTATATTTTTCATTTTGTGCCACCGGTAGCAATCCATTTCATCAAACACTTTGCTACTTGCTTTCTCGTTGTTTTTCCCATTATGGATTATGAGGTTAGGTGCAATAAAAATCAGAACAAGGACATGACAAACACTCTCTTTTAAGTCATGTTAACTTAATAACAATAAGTAGAACGTGGAACCACTATGACAACCAGCACACACAATTTTAAACTTAGTAAGTTAATGACCAATTTAATACTCAGTGGCGCATTGACCAGTGGCTTAGCATATGCAGCCCCTCAAGACGATGCTGTTGCTGATGATCAACTCGAAGTGATCGAAGTAAAAGGTTTTCGCGGTAGTATCAATGCCGCTTTAATGTCTAAGCGTGAAGCCGTAGGCACCCGTGAAACCATCATTGCAGAAGATATTGGTAAATTTCCTGACTTAAATGTGGCAGATTCTCTTTCACGCGTACCTGGTATCTCTATTGAGGAGGATGCGGGTGAAGGTCGTCAAATTACCATTCGCGGTTTAGGTTCTCGTTACGTTAAAACCACAATTAATGGCATGGAATCAGCATCTGCTGGTGCTGCTACTGATGCGGCTGGTGGTTCTAATACCTCTCGTGCTTTTGATTTTAACGTATTCGCATCTGAACTGTTTACCCAAATAGATATTAATAAAACCGTTTCTGCTGAACTTGAAGACGGTGGCATCTCAGGCAATGTTAACTTACAAACGGCGCGTCCATTTCAATATGATGGCTTTAAAGGCGCTTACAATGTCAATGCTCGTTATAGTGATGTTGATGAGGATGTATCGCCTCGTGCTTCTTTTATGCTCAGTAATAACTGGGATAATAAGTTTGGTGTACTTGCCTCTATTGCATACTCTGATGGCACAGTACAAAGTGAAGGTTCTTCAACTGGACGTTGGACTGTAAACAATCCCAGTTTTGTCGAAGATGGTTTACCTGTTGGTCAAGGCGGCTCAAATTATCTTACCGTAGCACCTAAAACATTACTGATGCCAAACGGGAATTACACCAATGAAAATTTAGATGGGCTATATTTACCGCGAATTCCTCGCTATTCATTGTATTCAAAACAGCAAAAACGTCTTGGTGCAACAATTGCTTTTCAGTATGCGCCTACCGATGACCTCTCATTCAACTTAGATGTGCTGCATGCAAGCTTGGATAATGATTCTGAAGAATATCACTACGAAGTATTATTACGAGATCAAAAAGATATCGTCCCTGAAAACATTTATGTCGATGCCAACAACACCATAGTCGCAGGTGCGTATTCAAATTCCATTATTCGCTCAGAGACACGACGGGATTCATCTGAATCAACTTTTGATCAAGTTAGCTTTACTGGAAATTGGTTTATTAACGATCGTTTTAAAATGAACTTCCTAATAGGCCAAGGTAAATCAGATTTAGACATTCCGAATATGACCACCTTTGCCCTAGATAGTAATCAATCTACCGTGGCCTATAGTTTTGATAGTAATATAGACCCATTATCATTAATTAATAACCCGGGCGGACAAGCGATTGGTAGCGGTGAGTTAAACACTAATATGCCATCATTTGCATTTGCCGCAGGTCAGCCACCTGGCGGGAATTATAGTAAAGATGAAATAGCGTCGGTGATGACAGATCCAAGTAATTACACCGCTGGTTTAGTACGTAATCGCTCGCAAACAATTGAAAGTGAAAACAAAACTATTAGAGTTGATTTTACATACGAGATTAACGATGAATATACGGTTAAGTTTGGTGTTGGTCAGCGTAGTTTTGAAACAGAACAACACTATAATTTAAATAACTGGAAAGACATCAATAAAGAAACAAATAAAACATCAGGCGCAATAGCAGAAGAGCGTGTTATATCGCTAGATGCAGCCCAAATTGATGGCAGCTTGTTTAATACCACTTTAGATAAACAAGGTGTAAGTTTTGGTAACAACGCTTCAATTCCTGGTTCATCAACGCTTAACAGTAGTACTTGGTTAGCACCTGATTATAATGCCATGTACAACGCCTTTGCTGGGGCAGACTTTTTTCAAGCCAAAGAAGATTTTAGACGCACTTATTATATTAAAGAAGAAGTTGCTACAGCATTTGTCCAGTTAGATTTCAGAAACTACATATTTGATAAAGAGCTACGTGGTAATGTTGGTGTGCGTTATGTTGATAACAAAAACACCAGTCGTATCGTAAATTTAGATCATATTTACAAAGATGGTTTCACTGCGGGACGTGGCGACGGTGCAAACTATGCTGCAGGTTATGGTTGGCGTGAGTCTGTGAGTGAAGGAGATGAATGGCTGCCATCATTAAACCTTGCTTACGATATCACTGAGGACTTAGTCGGTCGCTTTAGTTATTCACACGCAATTACTCGCCCAAAATTATCTGATTTACGTTCTTCAATCAGTATTAATACGCCGAGTATTGATGATCCATCAGCGACAATTAAGATGGGTGCAGGCCCGTCACTCAAGCCTTATAAAGCGAAACAATATGATGTTGGTTTAGAGTGGTACTTTGCTGAAGAATCGCTGCTTGCAACATCACTGTTTTATAAAAATATTTCGGGTTTAACAAAAGCAAGTTCTGAGCAAGTTTTATCACAAGCCGATCTTGATAGACTTGGTATCGACCTTGGCGACACAGATCCTAGCACTGTGACTTGGCAAGTATCGCAACTTGTCAATACCGATGCTGAAGGCATGTGGGGCGCAGAATTTATTTATCAACAGCCTTTTACCTTCTTGCCTGAACCATTTAATGCCTTAGGTTTACAAACTAACTACACCTATATTGATTATACACGTGATATAGAAGACCCATTTTATGGCACGCAACTTAACTTAGTAGAAGAAGAAACATCAAAGAACACATACAACATAACCTTGTACTATCAAGTAGACGATTGGTCGGCTCGTTTTTCTTATAACTACCGAAGTGGCTATAACAAACAATATTTAGACGAATATAAAGATGAATCAACCTTTGTGCGTGGTTATGATGCAAAGGCGAAGCTTAATTTCTCTGCCCGCTACAAGTTAACAGAGAAAATGAGTGTTTCATTTGAAGCCGTTAATTTAACAGATGAAAAACAAGATATGTGGAATGATATTTACACGCCACGCCCTTACGAAAACCTTTCATCAGGTCGCCAGTTTTTAGTGGGTGTAAGGGGCACTTTCTAAACTTAATCAACACATAGCCTCGTTAACTGAGGCTATGTCTGCAATATAATACTCTCCCCCGTGCATAATCGATGATTTTTACTATCGATTATTTTATTAGTCACTAATTTTAAATAACTTTTTCAAAAACAATAAGTCTTTGAAAATTTAAACTTTGTAGTAAAATCACATTGCCACCGGTGGCAATAACTGCTAATGTTAACCTATTATAATAATTCCAATTACAGCAGCAGGATACAAGATGAATAATCAACGACGCTATTTTCTTAAAGCATTAGCTTCTAGCACTTTGGTAACAGCAACTTTAATGGGCTGTCAGTCAGCGCCTTTGCTCAATGTTTTTGAAGCGCCTATTAGCGCAGACGATTGGCAAATGGCTGAACATATAAAAGCTAAGATAGTCGTCCCAACCTTCCCTGCTAAGCAATTTAATATTAAAGACTTTGGTGCAAAAGAAAATGGTCAACATGATTGTACACAGGCCATTAAAAACGCCATTGAAGCCTGCCACGCACAAGGAGGTGGTCAGGTCTACATTCCAAATGGCACCTACTTGACCGGTGCCATTCATTTACTTTCTAACGTAAATTTACACTTGGCTGATAAGGCAATATTAAGTTTCAGCACTGATCCTAATCATTACTTACCAGAGGTATTTACTCGCTGGGAAGGCTTAGAAATGATGGGCTACTCACCACTGATTTATGCTTATGAACAAGAAAACATTGCCATCACAGGTAAAGGAACACTGCAAGGAAATGGTGATAACCAAACATGGTGGCCTTGGAAGGGACCACACAAGGAAGGTCATTGGGATTTAATTAAAGATAGCCAAGGTAAAGTATTGCACCAGCGTGAAGCACGTGATCAGTTAATGGTTGATGCCGAAGCTGGTGTGCCTGTCAGCCAACGTATATACAGTACTGGTGCCTATTTACGCCCTCCTTTTATTCAACCGTATAAATGTAAAAATATTTTAATCGAAGGCGTAACAATTAAAAACTCACCTTTTTGGTTAGTGAACCCGGTTTTATGCCAAAGTGTTACGGTTGATAACGTCAATTTTTCAAGCCATGGTCCTAATTCAGACGGCTGTGATCCAGAAAGTTGTGACCACGTGCACATTAAAAACTGTGTCTTTGATACCGGTGATGATTGTATCGCGATCAAATCGGGCCGAAATGCTGATGGTCGCCGTGTTGGGGTAGCATCGCAAAACATTGTTATTGAAAACTGCCATATGAAAGAAGGCCATGGTGGTGTTGTGATCGGCAGTGAGATATCTGGCGGTGTAAATAATGTCTTTGTGCAAAACTGCACCATGGACAGCCCCCACCTAGAGCGCGCTATTCGTATCAAAACTAACTCAGTACGTGGCGGTTTGATCGAGCATATTCGCATACGTAACATCGAAGTTGGCACGGTTAAAAATGCTGTTGTGATCAACTTTTTTTATGAAGAAGGCGATGCGGGACAGTTCGACCCAACAGTTCGTGATATTCAAATTGAAAACCTACATTGTAAAAATGTGTTGAGTAAGGCTTTTTACCTCAATGGCTTTGCACGCGCACCAATGAACGATATCCATTTTATCGACTGTCATTTTGACCAAGTGGGTGATGATTCTATTGTTGCTAATGTGAATAACATGAGCTTAACCAATGTCACTTTAAACAAACAGCCGTTAACTATGGCTCAATTACAAAAATAATAAGTATTAATAGGAAAATTGTATGACCGTGTTTTCAACATTATTAGGCAACCAACCTATATTGCCTATCATCCAAGCAAACAGTAGTGAAGAAGGTGTGGCTATTGCCACTGCAATGCACAAGGCTGGCATTCATTTAGTGGAAGTAGTGCTGCGAACGCCAGCTTCCCTTGACGCATTAATCGCGATTAAAAAAGCACTACCCGATTTATGCGTTGGTGCCGGCACGATTACTGATCAAGCATTACTTGCAAAAAGTCTTGCCGCCGGCAGTGATTTTATTGTTACTCCTGCGGTATCACCACGATTACTCGATGCCCTTAGTCAATCTTCTGTGCCCGTTGTGCCGGGTGTTTCAAACACCGCCGATATTTTACTTGCTAAAGAATATGGCTTTACTGAGCAAAAATTATTTCCTGCCTCTTTGTGTGGTGGCGAGCAGTTTTTAAAAGCAGTCAGCAGCGTATTTGCTGATATTCGCTTTTGCCCAACAGGTGGCATTAATGAACAAAACTTTAAAGACTATTTAGCACTTAATAATGTGATGGCTGTGGGTGGAACCTGGGTTGCACAACCACAATGGGTACAAAGTAAAGACTATGACAAAATCACGCAAGCCTGCCTTCAGGTACTAAACAACAACTAATTAACATATTGACTGCCATACGTTGTCAGTGTAATTTACCTTTACATGCCACCGGTAGCAATAAACAAGCAGAACAGTTAAGGAATCTTCAATGCCGAGCAATATCGAACCTTTAGAATTGCACCCAGATCGTTTATTTTCAAGCGATCCTAGCGTCGTTGCTATCGCTAGAAAGTTATATGAATCAATTAAAGACTTACCGATAGTTAGTCCGCACGGTCACACTGATCCACGTTGGTTTAATGAAAATGAAAACTTTGGCAATGCTACTGAGCTATTTATAAAACCCGATCACTACGTGTTTAGAATGCTCTACAGTCAAGGTATCCCAATGACTGATTTAGGAGTACCTGAGCATGGGCTGCAAGGCGATATGGCTCGTTCAAAAGCAGCTGATCCTGAAAAAGTATGGCAAATCTTTGCTGATAACTATCACCTGTATGCCGGAACGCCAAGTGGCTATTGGTTAGATGCGGTATTTAGTGATGTGTTTGGGTTTACTGAAAAACTTTGCTCGGAAAATGGTCAGCACTATTATCAAAAAATTACAGCTGCGTTAGCAACACCCGAGTTCAAGCCTCATGCACTGATGGACCGCTTTAATATTGAACTAATTGCCACAACAGAAGGTGCACTTGATCAGCTCCCGCACCACCGCGCAATTGCAGGCTCTGCAATGGCAAAACGTGTGATCACCACCTTTAGACCTGATGATGTGGTTGATGCTAGCCGTGAAGATTTTATCGACAACGTAATTAAACTTGGTGAGATAACCGACCAAGATACAACGACTTGGCAAGGTTATTTAGCGGCAATTCAAATACGTCGTGATTACTTTCGTATTGAAGGACGTGCAACAGCAACCGATCATGGCCACCCTACTGCATTAACTGCTGACTTACCTACCGCAGAATGTGAAGCATTATTTGAAAAATGTCGAACAGGCCATTCAACGGAGCAAGAGCAAGAATTATTCCGTGGCCAAATGCTCACTGAGCTTGCCGGTATGAGCATTAAAGATGGTTTAGTGATGCAAATT
This sequence comes from Pseudoalteromonas sp. SR45-6, assembly GCF_014163545.1. Taxonomy (NCBI): domain Bacteria; kingdom Pseudomonadati; phylum Pseudomonadota; class Gammaproteobacteria; order Alteromonadales; family Pseudoalteromonadaceae; genus Pseudoalteromonas; species Pseudoalteromonas sp. SR45-6. The sequence goes on along the minus strand of NZ_JACJDM010000002.1, from coordinate 70,689 downwards.
CACCCTGGCGCGCATCGTAATCATAACCAAGCGGTATTTGATCAATTTGGCCGTGATAAAGGCTGTGATATTCCAAGCCAAACTGAATACGTTAATGCACTCAAACCACTATTGAGTAAATACGGAAATCACCCTGATCTTAAAATCATCCTATTTACATTAGATGAAACGACCTATAGTCGAGAACTTGCGCCACTAGCGGGTCACTACCCTAGCCTCAAGTTAGGTCCTGCTTGGTGGTTCCATGACAGCCCCGCCGGTATGCTTCGTTTTAGACAGCAAACAACTGAAACAGCTGGTTTTTATAACACCGTTGGCTTTAATGATGACACCCGCGCATTTTTATCAATTCCAGCTCGTCATGATGTTGCACGCCGCGTTGATTGTCGCTATTTAGCAGAGCTTGTAGCAAATCATCAAATTAGCGAAAGTACTGCCCAGACTCTGGCTTATCAACTAACCTATGGGCTAGTGAAAAAAGCATACAATCTCGATAAATAACAATAATAGAGCCACTTAATTTAAGTGGCTCAACCATTGAGGACACACAATGACTTTAAAAACATCACTGTTATCAAAGCGCATTTTGATGGGAACAGCTCTAAGCTCTAGCCTATTATTGATTGCATGCCAAGAACATGCAGATCTTAAAACACCACTGCAAGCGAGCGAAACTAACTCCCTTGGAAGCGCATTAGTTGCTAAAGTGGACATTGTTAATCCATCTTCGTTTAAACGCCCTGACGAGCCTATCTATCTTAGCTATTACGATTTAGGTCTTAGCCAAACTGCTGCTTTAACTGTAAAAACAGCGCAGCAAGTATTACCAAGCCAAGCAGTAGATATTGATTCAGACGGTGAACTTGATGGTGTGTATTTTATTGTCGATTTAAATGATAAACCGATTGAAGTCACCATTACACAGCAAAGTAGCCCATCAATCACAGCACAAACAAAACGTGTTCAAGCTGATCTTGCCCATAAACAAGGTGGTCAATGGCAGCCTCATTCTCGTCCGCCAAAACACCAAGTTGGCACAGGTAAAAAAGAGTATGTAGGCGGTGAATTTAAAAATGTTGATGAGTTAACACCACCAGATTATTACACCGATCATTCAAATTGGATCCGTTATGAAGGCCCAGGTATTGAGTCGGATAAAGTCGGTTACCGTTTTTATCTAGATTGGCGTAATGGTTTTGATATTTTCGGCAAATTAACAACACAACCTGTGCTACATACTGTCGGCCTTGATGGTTATTCTTCGTATCATGACAAACAAGACTGGGGCATGGATATCCTTAAAGTGGGTAAGTCTTTAGGTGCTGGCGGATTTGGTTTGATGGGTAGTAATGATGAGCTGGAACATGTATCTGATGTTAGCAAACGTACAGCACGGATTATTGAAAATGGCGATTTACGCGCCAGTATACAAATTGAGTATCAAGGCTGGCAAAACAGCTATCAACAGCAAGATTTAATAGCCAATATTAGTATGCACGGCGGCTCACGTTTGGCACATGTAGAACTGAACACTGATAAAGATTTGCCTAATTTAGTGGCCGGTGTGGTCAAACACCCAGATACTGAGTTTATTCAAGGTGATCTGGATGCAATGAGTAATTATGGCTATAGCTATATTGCCAGTTGGGGCAATCAGAGTTTAGATAAATCAGCTTTAGGTATGGCGGTATTTTTTAAAAAAGGTGATGTTATTGATGTACGCCAAGACAAAAATAACTACCTTGCAGTGCTTAAACCTAAAGGGCAAAATACACTGCATGCTGATTACTATTTTGCCTCTGTTTGGCAACCTGAAAGTGGTATCAACGATAAAGAAAGCTTTATTGAGTACCTTGATCAACAAGCTGAAAGATTGACAATTAAACCACGCATTACTTTGCATACCACAGTTACAGCAAAAAAAACGACGCAACCGCTTAATGATAAAATAGCCCTTGAATGGGCCCGCGCCCTTGCCGATTCAGAGCTGAAAAGAAAAGCACTAGGCTATCATGCCAATGGCTGGGATGTGAACCGTAAGCGCAGCCCAAAGTTTGAATACGACATTATCGGCTTACAGCCATATGCTTACTACCAATTAGGGATGGCAACTGATGAGCAAACTTATAAGAATGTGATTGCCCAAGTTACTGGTAGCTTTATTGATCAACAAGGCAAAATCACCGCCTATAAACAAAGCAATTTTAACATTGATAACATTCCGTCTGGGCGTAATCTTATCCAGCTATACCAAGATACCCAGCAGCAACAATATTTATCTGCCGCAAAAGCTTTACGTGCACAATTACAGTTACAGCCACGTACATCACAAGGCGCATTTTGGCACAAAAACAAATATCAACATCAAGTGTGGCTAGATGGCGTTTATATGGGTATGCCGTTTTTAGCCCAGTACGGTAGCTTATTTGAAACGGGCCATCAGCAACAAGAAACCTTCGCCGAGGTTGTAAACGAATTTAAGCTCACACGTGAAGCACTACGCGATCCAAAAACAGGGTTGTACTATCACGGTTGGGATGAATCTAAACAGCAAGCATGGGCAGATAAACAAACGGGTGTTTCTGCAGAATTTTGGGGCCGTGGTATGGGCTGGCTCGCTATGGCAGTGGTTGATGTACTCGATTACATCCCAGCAAAAAACACAGAGCAACGCGATACCTTACTCGCCATAGTAAAAGAGTTAGCCACGGATATAGCCAAAGTTCAAAATACTGATACCGGCACATGGTGGCAAGTTTTAGACAAACCAACGGCTTTAGGTAACTACCAAGAATCAACTGCAACAGCCATGTTTGCTTACTTTTATGCCAAAGCACTTAATAATGGCTATATCGATGCTGATTATCAAGACACTGCCCTTGCAGCGTATCAAGGTTTACTTAACCAATTTACATTAGTACATAGCGATGGCACGGTAAGTATGACAAACCAATGCTATGTTGCAGGCCTTGGCTTTGGTCGTGATGGTAGTTATCACTATTATATGAGCGAGCCGGTCAGCAAAAATGATCCTAAAGGAAATGGTCCCTTCATTCTAGCAAGCCTTGAAGTAGCTAAGCTTCTAGCTGGTAACAACTAAACAGCCATAGATTATTCAGCCGGAAAGCAAAGTCCATCGCATTTTTGCTTAACGGCCAAAACTCACTTCCCTTCAACAACATCATCAGCACACTAAGCTCATAAGGATTTATGATGCGTATAATCAAAATCAATAAAAACAGCGTAAATAAAAATATTTTTTCATTTTTGCTCTGCTGCTTATTCTGCTCAATAATGAATGTGTCTGCGCAAAATAATAACAACTCACTGAGCTATGCCGTGCAAATGGCTAACTCTGAGATGACTCGTAATCCACAGGCGTACACCATTGATTGGCGCACTCAACCGCGCTGGGACTACACCCATGGCTTAGTGTTACTGTCATTTGCCAAGCTCTATCAGCATCAACCAGAGCAACGCTATTTCAATTACATTAAAGAATATGTAGACGCTTTAGTTATGGAAGATGGCACTATTAAAACCTACGTAATGAGTAAATATAATCTCGACATGCTCAATGCCGGCAAGTTACTGTTTTTTATGTTTGATGAAACAAAAGACCGTAAATATCGCCTTGCCCTCGATACTTTATATGCACAGTTCAAATTACAACCTCGCACAATTGATGGTGGCTTTTGGCATAAAAAACGCTATACCTCGCAAATGTGGCTTGATGGTTTATATATGGCAGCCCCCTTTTATGCCGAATATATTCGCCGCTTTGGGACAGTAGATCAGTATGATGATGTTATAAAACAGTTTGAATTAATTGAACAACATACTTATCGCAGTGACACCTCTCTACCTGTACATGGCTGGGATGAATCTAAACAACAGCGTTGGGCTGATAAAAAAACCGGACAATCACCTAATCATTGGTCGCGCTCTATCGGTTGGTACGCCATGGCAATGGTTGATGTATTAGATCAACTACCGAGTGATCACCCTAAAAAAGCGTGGCTCTCACAGCGCTTTAATACATTGATAGATAACATGTTAAAGCTGCGTTCTGACTCCGGTGTATGGTATCAAGTTACAGATAAAGGTGAATTAGACGGTAATTATTTAGAGTCGTCAGGCAGTGCTATGCTCAGCTATGCGATTGCAAGAGCTGTTAATCAAGGTTACTTGTCTGATAGCTACCAAGTGATTGCAAAAAATACCTTTAATGCTGTAGTTAGCAACTTTATTAAACGTGAAAAAGATAATACCTTATCAATCCAACAAGTATGTGAAGTAGCAGGACTTGGCGGAAAACCATATCGAGATGGCAGCTTTGCTTATTACATCAGTGAAAATGTACGTGCGAACGATCCTAAAGCAGTCGGCCCTTTTATTCTTGCTAGTTTAGAAATGGAGAAATAACCGATGCTAAGCAACAAATACTATTTCTATTTAGCACTTTTTCTCGTTTGCTTAAGTAGCAGCCTAGGTTATGCAAAAGAGTCGCAATTACTATCGTCAACACACACTCAAAGCCCGTGGCAAGCAGATCTAGGTAATGGCGAATATAAAAACCCAATCTTGCATGCCGATTATTCCGACCCGGATGTAGTAGCTGTTAATGGCGATTATTACATGACAGCATCTAGCTTCAACTCTGCACCTGGCTTGCCTATTTTACACTCTACCGATTTAGTCAATTGGCAGTTAATAAATTATGCGCTGCCAATACAGCTGCCACAAGAGCACTTTGCAAAAGTACAACATGGCAACGGCGTATGGGCACCAACAATCCGTTTTCATGATAATAAATTTTGGATTTTTTACCCTGATCCTGATTTTGGTATTTATGTAACCACAACAGATGATCCTGCTGGAACTTGGTCAACCCCACAGCTTATTTTAGCGGGTAAAGGATTAATCGACCCGGCACCTTTATGGGACGACAATGGTAAAACCTACTTAATACATGCATGGGCAAAAAGTCGTGCTGGCTTTAATAATGTACTAACGCTGCGTGAAATGAAAGATGACGCAAGTTGGGTCAGTGATAAATTTACACACATTGTCGATGGTAAAAATCCCCCTGGATATCGCACCATTGAAGGTCCTAAATTTTATAAACGTAACGGTTACTACTATATTTTTGCGCCTGCAGGTGGGGTAGATTTAGGTTGGCAATCGGTATTTAGAGTAAAAAAAATTACCGGTCCCTATGAAGCCAAAGTTGTCATGGCGCAAGGTAATTCAGTGATCAACGGTCCTCATCAAGGTGCGTGGGTTCACACCCAATTTGATGAGGACTGGTTTATTCACTTTCAAAGCAAACAAGCGTATGGTCGAATCACCCATTTACAACCTATGCGCTGGGACAATGATTGGCCAATCATAGGCATAGATAAAAATGGTAATGGAACTGGGCAACCGGTTTTACAGCACACTAAACCTAGAAGCAAAATTAACCCACAGCCCACCAGCATAGTGAACAATGATGAATTCATCAGCGCTGAGCTAAGCTTATTATGGCAATGGAATGCAAATCCAAGTAACAGCTGGTATTCACTGACAGACAACCCCGGCTTTTTACGCTTACACTCGCAGCAAATTACAGCACAAAACAATACTAATTTATGGTCAACGCCTTCATTGTTACTACAAAAAATTCCCGCAGAGCAATTTGCTTTTACGACCACATTGCAGGTCAACAAAACAAGCTCAGCGAGTTCCTCAGGACTAATTTTATTTGGTGAAGACTATGCATGGATTGGTATCAAAACATCTTCTACTGGCGAACAACAGCTAGTCTATGTGCACTGTTTTAATGCGAGAAAAGGCTGTAAAGAAAGTATCGTAGAGCAACAACCACTGACACAACCCTATCTTGAACTAAAAGTCGTTCTACAACCAGGCGCCACAGCCATTTTTAGTTATAGAACCGCTGCAAGTGCTGAGTTTCAAATTATTGGTGAACACTTCCAAGCTAAAAAAGGCCGCTGGGTAGGTGCTAAGTTAGGCTTATTTAGCCTGTCGGAAACTTCTGGCGCTAGCAGCTATGCCGATTTTGACTATGCCCGTTACGACACTTTGGATTAAATGAATATGTTTAAATATCAAAAGTTGAACTTTTTTGCCGTATTATTGCTATGTGTTCAGCCATGCATAGCAGCTGATTACACCGTTGAAAATACCTATATAAAACTAATCAAACACTATCCACACATGCAGGTGCCAGCAACGACAGTTCCTGACTCTGTCATCGCTCATAAAGTACTGGTTTACAAGCAAACTAAAACCAGTGCACAGACTTTAGATATTTATCAGCATAAGCAGCAAACGCAAACAGCGCCTTTGATCATATTGATCCACGGGGGTGGTTGGCAATCAGGCACCCCAGCATTAATGACAGCACTTGCAATTGCGCTGGTAGACCGTGGTTATATTGTTGCCGCGCCCAGTTACCGTCTCAGCAAGGAAGCGCCTTATCCTGCAGCAGTTGAGGATTTAGTTGATGCGTTTCATTGGCTTAAAAATAATGCTGCTCAGTATAATATAGACAGCACTAAGATTGCTTTATCGGGCGGCTCTGCAGGTGGCCAATTAGCAGCGCTGTTAGCCTACAGCGGCGGAATTGTTGATAGCAGCGACACTAACTCCAAGCGATTTAAGGTCCAAGCGCTGATCAATATAGATGGCTTAAGTGACTTCACGTCCCCTGAAGCACTGCCTTTTGAAAACAACCCAGCCAAGGCCGTCACATCAGCCAGCAAGTGGTTGGGAGGTAGGTATGAAACTATCCCACAGCGTTGGCGCGACGCATCGCCTATTTTCTATATTGATAAAAACGCGCCTGCGACACTTTTCATTAATAGCTCAGTGCCACGCTTTCGTGCAGGTCGAGACAGCGCAATACAAAAGTTACAAGAGTTGCATATACCCAGTGAAGTTTACCAGTTCGATGATGCGCCGCATTCATTTTGGTTATTCCAGCCGTGGTTAACGCCTACTACCAGCGTTATTGATGAATTTTTAACAGCACAATTTGCTAAAACTCGTTGATCATTATACCCGTTGATCATTATTGTTGTTAAAATTAAAGCCTTGATGAGTTAATGGTTATTCTAAGTCATTAAGGCTTTATTTGTTAATCGCTAAGCGAATTTAAGTACTGCTGCAAAACCTGCGCTGTAGTTGCATTTTTTAATTGCACCTGATGCTGTTTGAACCAATCATCCGCGACACCATCTTCATTAGCATCAACAATTGCGGGAGCACCTGTAAATTCCTGTTTATATGCATCCCAATTACCAATTAGCTCAAACTCATGATCAATCAAACCATTTTTCTTTATCGCGACACTATCAGTGAGCTGTTGATAAACAAGCGTATCAATACTGTCATGGAAATAACCATGTGCATTACGACTTGCACCTATATGTTGCCCTTTAATGGCATCACTAAATGCCTGCTCAGCACTAACATAAACCAGCGTTGTTTGCATAGGTGATGTAATGATTGCTTTATCACTTAACCACTGACTATTCTCATTACTGATGGTGCGTTTTGCTTTAACTGCTTTGCGATAATTTACACCTAAATAATTATGCGCAGTAAGTTGTGGATTGTTCTCAAGTACATTTCCCATAATATAGGCTTGATTTTCTTTGATCTGTGGTGAGTACCAAATATCAGCAAACTGCATGATCTTACTTGCTTTACCTGGCTTATAGTAATTATTGATCAGGTTAAAACGACCATTTTCAGATCCATACACATTATTATGCCCCCAGTTAAAAATAATATTATTGATAAGCTCAACAAACTCTTCATTTTGTGGGTACGGTGATTTAAGCCGATGACCATTGATCCTTGGTGTTCTACTGGCATGGTTGGCAATTATATTATTAATAAAGCTCGCATTTACGCCGCCCCAAATACCACCATAACCATGATCGCCTTTAGGGTGAATTGAATGGCTTAAACTATGAGAAATAATTGAATCTTGTAACGTAAAGTTGCGGTTATTATAAAAGCTCGCGGTTTCATCCACTGACCAACTCAATGAACAATGATCAATAATGACATTCTCACTGTTACGCACCGTTAGTGAATCATCAGCATAACCAAATGTACCTAAGCGAAAGCGTAAGTAGCGAATAATCACATTATCTGCGGATGAAACCGTCACAGGTGCACCAACAATGGCAATCCCACCTGGCGAAGTTTGCCCTGCGATGGTTATATTTCCATGTGATATTTTAAGTTCCCCTGCCAATTTGATCACACCCGACACCGCAAATACGACAGTGCGAGGATGCTTTTGCACAATTGCATAGCGAAGGCTGCCTGGTTGCGGTTTATCTAAATTATCTTCTAATGTAGTGACTCTATAAAGCGTGCCATTAATGCCCCCAGTTGCGTACTTACCAAACCCTTTTGCCGTTGGAAAAGCCAATGGTGTGTTAACTTGTGAAGCGTATAAATTAGTCGAAACAAAAACCGTCAACACAATAATGATGCTTAGTAATACGATATTGAGATAGTTTAAATTATTATTCTTCAGAACTTGCATAATGTTCCTTGGCTATTTCGTTTTTGATGCTGGTTAAAATAAAAAATTGTCAATATGTAAATTGACAGTTTCATTAATACAGTGTTAACTTCATGTTATTCCATTTTGCCACCGGTGGCAAGTTGGGATTTGAATCAACGGGAATCGCATATCTTGCACACACAATTAAAAGCCTGGAAAAGGAACAAAGATGAAGAGCATGAGATTAAGCACGATCGCAGCAGCATTAATGGTAGCTATGCCACTTTATGCGCAAACAGCTGATCCTGTACAGCCAAAGGTAGAAAGTGACAAACCAACAACAAACGCCGAAATAACAGCAGATAAAAAAAACGTAGAAGCTGAAGATGATATTGAAATCATTGCTGTAACAGGCGTTTATCAAGCAGATTTAAAAGCACGTGCTATGGAGCGCGATGCAAAAGCATTTAGCTCAGTGATTGCCACGGATGACATGGGAAACTTTGTTGACCAAAATGTTGCAGAATCACTTCGTCGAATTCCAGGTGTGACACTTGAACGCAGTGAAGGTGAAGGAAAATACATTGCCGTGCGTGGTTTAGGCCCTAAATTCGTATCAGTGAGCATGAATGGTGCAGAACTGTCTGGCGCAGGTGATGACCGTAAAATTGGCCTTGATGGCATCACCAGTGATTCACTCGGTGCAATTGAAGTATTTAAAACCCTTACCCCAGATATGAACCTCAATTCAATTGGTGGTGCAGTCAACGTAAAAGCCATCTCTGCCTATGATCGTGGTAAAAACACATTAAAAATGAAGCTACAAAATTCATACAGTGAATTACGCGAAGAGCAATCGCCTAAATTTAGCATTGATGGTACACAACTATTTTTAGATGAGAAAATAGGGGTTGGTTTTGCTCTATCCTATGAAGACAGAAAAACCCAAGTAGATGAAGTACGCCATCATAGCACCCGCGAATTAAACTTTTTACAAGGGGGAATTGGTCTAAGCGAAGAAGAACTCAGTGTCGCCCCAGAAATTTTGATCCCCGCGCAACTCGAAAACCGCCGTGAAATTGCTGATCGAACACGTACCACCGCAACTTTAAATGTTGAGTTTAAGCCAACCGCAGACAGTTTTTATTACATACGAGGTAACTACTCAAATTACACCGATAATGACGTCGCACAAAGAGAGTTTTATAACTTTTATAACGGCGACCAAGCAGATGAAATTATCTATGTAAATACTGATACAAAAGAGTTTGCGCTGTCTGATATCGATATTTACAACCAATTTTTCATTCAAGAAGGTGAAACGACTACAACCAATTACAGCATCGGTGGTGAAAACTATATTACCGATACTTTACGTGTAGATTATGAATACGCGTATTCTAAAACAGATGATAAATCAGTGGGTGATCGCCGCGTGCAATTTCGTGAGCGCGAAAATATTGTCTACGGTCAAGGTAGTAAAAACAATATTGTTGCACAGGTGCTAACTCCTGAAGAAGCTGCTGCCCTAGGTGGTTTTGCGTTAGATCCAGATAATGATGTTTTTGCCGGTGAAGCCGATGGTGATATCAGCGATTTATCAAATATGGAATACGACAACTTATTTATGGAAGACAGTGTCCGCACTGATGAAGTCACTAGTATCAAGTTAAACTTACAAAAAGACTTTGATTTTGAGTACCTTAATTTCATTAAAATTGGTGGCACTTATAACGAACGCGAACACTTCCGTGATAAAGATCGCTGGAGCTATGCAATAAACCCTCTCGATTGTGGAACGGATGAAACCTGTATTACAGTCGCCAACTCAAATGTTACTGATTATAACTTTGCGGTTCCTGAGGGTGGCTTATTTACCTATCCTTTTGTTAGCAACGAAGACCTTGAGTACATAGTTGACTCAACTAAAATTACGCGCGACAGTGCCACCGGTGGCGAGGTGTCAATTGACAGCACCAAAGAAGACTATACCTTATACGAAGATACCTACGCAGCTTATATTATGACTGAGCTGCAGCTATCAGAGCAGGTCAGTGTTATTACCGGTGTACGCTATGCACATACCGAATTTTCATCAACCGGTTATATGTCATTATCAAATGATGATTGGAATTTTGGCGGTGATCACACCTTAGATATTTCGGTACCTTTACCTGAGGCATCCATTACCTACAGTGAATTTTTCCCAAGTATGCATATACGCTACGAACCAAATCCTGAAATGTTGGTTCGTACATCACTGTGGACTAGTTATACCCGCCCTTCGTTTAAGCAAGCGCGTGGTTATGCGCGTTTTGATAGTGATATTAGTTTATGTGATCCAACGACTAATGAATGCTACAACTCACCAGATGGACAAAGCGCAATTGATTTACAAGGCTATATTTTAGGGCCAGACAATGCGTTACAAGTAGGTAACCCAAATTTGGTGGCAATGACTTCGGATAACTTTGACGCTTCGTTTGGCTGGTATCCATCAAAAGAGTTATTTATGGAAGCTGCAGTATTTTACAAAAATATTGATAACTTCATCGTCGATGTCACCGGTATTCAAATGAGCATAGATGAGCTCCCGCTTACTTTACCTGTAAACCAAGTATCTGATTTTGCAATTCCTCAAGATCTTGCTCTAAATCAGGTTGATATCACCCTCAATGGTGATAAAGCCACAGTCTACGGGATTGAGCTTAGTTACAATCAGTTCTTCGAAAATGGCTTATTTTGGCAAAGTAATATGACCTTTGTAAAAAGTGAAGCCGAACTCGACGCCACTATTCGTCAAGACAAAATGCAGCTACCAGGCCAAGCAGATATCACCGGTAACATTGCTGTTGGTTGGGAAGATGAGACTTTCTCGTTACGCCTAATTAGTAATTACCGCTCAGATATCCTTGAAGAGGTTGGCTCTTGTCCAGTATCAGCTTCTGTATCAGACCCACATACCTGTAAGTCATGGGCTGATATATACCAAGACGATATCTTAACCTTTGATATGAAAGTGAAATATGATTTTACGAAAAGCCTCAGCGTGTATTTTGACGCGATTAACTTAACCGATGAAGCAGATTTACGTTATTTCAAAGGTAATGATTTATCCGGTGGTGAAATCCTCTATCAACGTGAAGATTATGGTCGTACGTTCCAGTTAGGTATGAATTATAAATTTTATTAACAGCTACTAATAATGAAAAACGTTAATTTCACACACAATTAACGCGTTAATGACGCGCTTTCATCCTTGGAGGGATGCATGAATAATACAATAAAAATACCATCGTGTTTGCTGATCACCGCGATCTTAGCAGGCTGCGGTGAAGATAGTTCTATCAATGTCAAAGAAGCCCCGTTACCACCAGTGCAAGGGGTATTTGTTGACAGCCCTGTTGCTGGTTTAACCTACAACAGCCCATCAATAAGCAATGGTGTAACAAACGCAAATGGACAATTCGATTACTTTAGAGGTGAAGCTATCGATTTCTCAATTGGTGCACTTACCTTCCCTACGGTCTCTGCCGCCAATGTATTAACTCCACTTGCTTTATTTTCGACAGATACCGTGTTTCATCCTGCTGTTATTAATAGTTTGCGTTTATTACAGTCACTAGATGTTGATGGTGATCCTAGCAATGGCATCACCATCAGCGAGCAAGCAGCACAAGCAGCCGTTATGACTTTAGCCGAAGGACAAACGATTACGGACTATTTTAGTAGCGATGAGTTTGAGGCAAACGTTAATGCGTGGCTCGCTGATGCAGGCTCAGCTAATAATACCTTAATTCCAGCTGATCAAGCGATTGTGCACTTTGTTGATTTTATTTTTAAGCAATACAACAGCACCCAACCTTTAGCATTTAATACTGCCGATTTTAGCGGAACATTGTATAACCCATTAGTACAAGGCAGTGAGGCAAGTATTGCACAGTTGATATTAACACCCGTTGATGAAGCAAACCTTAGTGGCACATTCAGCCAAGTAGTGGATGGTAGCGAAACAGTAACAGGCAATTATTCGTTTTTATTTGGTAATCGCGTACTTGCACTGACCTCAGGTGAAGGCGAATCAGCTACCACAGAGTATATTATTTCCCGCTCTCATAACACCGTAAATAATACCTACAGTGTTTGTGCCACCAGCGATCCAAGCGCACTGGCAACACTGGTGCTTACTTGTGATAGTAATGATGATGCTAAAAACAATATTTTAGTGTTCTCCGAGCAGCAAGCGCAAGAAGAGCTTATAAAGCTTAACGATCTCGCAGAGCAAGCAGGCTTAGCCCTAATTGAAGAGTTTGATACTGACACTGAAACATTTTTCTCATCGAGCTATAAAAGCTTATCGGATGAGCAAGGCAGCGGCCCGTTATATTTTAAAAGTGGCGGTAGTGCAAAAATTGACGATGTAGCAGGCCAACTAATTCTTGAAGGCGACCGTATTACCATCGGTAATACCCTGCCCGGCAAAGAATCAACAGCGACTGATAGCTCAGGTGTGGGGATTTATAATTTAAGCGAAGGGTTTACCATTAGCTTTGATGTTGTTTCTCATAATAGTGCTGGTGGATTATCGCTTTATGTTGATAATAATACTGCCAGTCAAAGTAATTCAGTGCATGGTGGTGCTTCAAAGTTTTATGGTAAAGACATAAACGAAACCAACACCCCTGCAGGTCAACGGTTTTCATATACCTACATTCCAGGCGAAGATGTAAATACTGGCCCTGATCTGACTCATGTCGATGCCCGCGGTATTTTAAATCCTGAGATTAAAAATTCATATTTCCAAATACGCACTGATTCAGCGGCAATGATTGTCATTGATAACTTAACCATTGAAACAGTGGCAACCGACGTACCAGATGTTGAACCGCCGGTTGAACCACCGATTGATCCTCCTGTGGAAGGTGAGATCCCAACAGTAGAATTACCAATTACCACTGACTTTACCGCACTTACTGCGGATATTTTCTCTGTTGATCATCAAAAAATTATTGATGCAAACGGCGATGAAATCCCCATGTTTAGCAAAACAGGCGGCTCAGTCACTGTGATTGATACTGGATTAGAACTCAATGGAGGTCGTTTCACATTAGGTAACACCACCCCAGGTATTGAAACAGCAGCAACGGATACCACCACCAGTGGAGCGCTGGATTTGTCTCGTCCTTATCAAGTGGTGATGGATATTGTCAGTATAAGTGACCCTGAAGGTGATAATAAATTCCAAATATATGTGGATAACAACTCATCAAGCAGTTCTAAATCAATCCATGGTAATGACTCACGTTTTTATAATGAATTGATCAACTCGCTTACTGCTGGTCAAACTTTAACAGTACCCGGAAAGCTTGCGACTAAAAACTCATTTTTACAGTTACGTACCGAAACAGGCGGCACTGTGGTTATCAATAACCTCAGAGTTGAGTATGTTAAAGATCCATCTGTATTTAGCTGCACGGATGCACCTGAACTGTATTTTTGTGATGACTTTGCCAATGGTGATTTAAATAATTGGCAAATTTTAGCCAAGCCAGATAACACTGAAGCCCCAATGGGTGAGTTTGATGTACTTGATATCATGGGTAATAACATGATGCGATACACCGCAGGCGGTGCTGGGGGCGAGCTAATTTTAGCCACTGAAGAAGCTATGGCAAACGTGCCTTCGACAGGTAACTACTTTGTTGAAGCGAAAATTCGCCCGCGCCAGAACTCTACCACGGCCAATAAGCAGATCTTTTTGATGGCACGCTATTTAAATTCCGGTAATTGGTACGCCGGTGGCTTAAATGTGCAAAACTCATCAAGCAGTACGCAAGTGGAGGTTGCCGTTAGTAGCGAAGGGTCGATTGCGCGTCCAGTGCAAACAAAATCACCAATCTTACTCGGTGAAAAAGGCGCTACAGAAGACGGCGTTTGGTACACCACTCGATTTGAGATGATTGATGATCAACTTACCGTATACTTAGATGGTGAGAAAATGGGCTCTGCGACTGATACCAGCTATACAGCGCGTGGCTTAATTGGTGTGTTTACGAATAATCGTTCGTTTGAAATTGATGATGTAAAAGTGGGCGACCCTAGTATCAAGCCAATTCAGTTAACCCTTGATTACAAAGAGCCTAATTGGGACACAAGTACCAGTATGGATCCATTGTTGATCAACGTTACAGCGATTAAAAACGACGGTATCACAGCCGACACCTACACGGTCACTTCAAGCAATGAAGCAGTGGTGAGCGTTACAATCGATGGAAATGCGATCACCCTTACACCGATTGCTGCAGGCGATGCAACGATCACATTTGTATCGGATTCAGACCCAAGTATTACCCGTACTATTAAAGTCTCTGTTGCAGAAGGCTTTGTTATGCCAACTGCTGACTATGGTGATTTAACAGCTAAAGTAATGCCAGCGATTGCTAGCGATAACCAATTTGTTGATACCCAATTATCGCTTACTTTTGATAACGCCCCTACCTTTGGTAGTTTAGGTGAAGTTCGTATTTATAAGCAAAACGACAACACCCTAGTTGATACCCTCAAAGTGGGTAAAAATGTCGATGTGATAGGCTACACCGGCCAGGATAAAGTCCGCTCTGTGTACTACTACCCGCTCACAATTGAAGGCAATACCTTAACCATTAAACCGCATAATAATGTGCTTGAATATGGCCATACTTATCGTGTTGTCATTGGTGATGATGTGGTATTAGGCGCACAACTCAACGGTACTGATTTTATTGGCCTCGGTGATAATAGCCAATGGACGTTCACCACTAAAGTGACAACGCCGGCAAGCAATCAACTATTGGTTGATGATGACGGTGTAGCTGACTTTAGAACCGTGCAAGGTGCACTTAACTTTGCAATGGCAAATCTTGCTAAAAATGAGCAAACCACCATTTCAGTCAAAGATGGTGTATATAATGAACTGCTATTCTTACGTAATAAAAATAACGTAACTATACAAGGGCAAAGCCAAGACAATACTATTATTCAGTACGAAAACTTCGAAACACTCAATGGTGGCTCAGGTGGCAGTGCGCCTGTAGGTTCTGGCACACCGGGTGGCGGTCGTGGTGTATTCTTAGTTGAAGGTGCGGATATGTTAGTGATCAACAACCTAACATTGAAAAACACGCATTTGCGTAACAAGGTTGATTCAAACCAAGCTGAAACAATTTACTTTAATAGTAATGGTCGTTTAGTGGCTAATAATGCCAGCTTTATTAGCGAACAAGATACCCTATTACTGAAAGGTTATAGCTGGTTCTACAACAGCTTAGTTGCTGGTAATGTTGACTTTATTTGGGGCTACCCAGTTACCGCATTATTTGAAAGCAGTGAAATACGCACTATAGGTGACTCTAAAGACAATGACCCAACGCAAGACACCTCTGGAGGCTATGTATTACAAGCACGCGTACCTGTGCAAACAGATCCTGGCTTTATCTTTTTAAACAGTAGTTTTACTCATGGCCCAGGACCAATTGGCAATGATGTGTTAGATAATTCAACCTATATTGCACGCAGTGGTGGCAGTGACACATATTTCGATAACATAACGCTTATCAATAATAAGTTTGATACCCACATTGCAACCTCAGGTTGGGCTGTGCAAGGTGTTAACAGTCAACCTGCACCAAATCCAGAAATTGCAACGGCTACCAGTGGCTGGCGCGAGTATGGCAGCATGGATTTAGCAGGTAATGCCCTTGATTTAAGTGCCCGTGTTGGCGGTTACATTATGCAAGACAGCGACGTGGTTAACTTACTTGAGCGTAATGCTATTTTTGCAAGCTTTAATGATGGCCAAGGTTGGACACCTGAACCACTAGCAATCCCAATCTTGCCAGATGAGCCAATTGCAATTACACCGGTGAATAATAGTCTGGGTTTTGCTGGTTATAATTTTAACCTAACCGCTGGCGAAGGTGGAACAGTCGTGACCGTTGATAATGGCACAGCGCTTAAATCGGCTTTAGCACAAGCAAAATCATCAGGTGTTCCAGTGACTATTTATGTCGACGGTGTCATTACTGATGCAAACAGTGGCGGCGATAATTCTTCTATCGAAATTAAAGATATGGATAATATCTCAATCATTGGTGTGGCAGATCGTGGTGAGCTAAGTGGTATCGGCATTGCTATTCGTCGTGCTAATAACATCATTATCCAAAACTTAAAAATCCATGAAGTACTTACCGGCGGTAAAGATGGTATTTCGATTGAAGGTGATGAAAATAAACCTACCGCGAATATCTGGATTGATCATAACGAACTCTATTCATCGTTAAATGTTGATCAAGATTATTATGATGGTTTAATCGATTCTAAATCGGGTGCTGAAAACATTACCATTTCATATAACTATATTCACGATAGCTGGAAAACGTCACTCCATGGTCACAGTGATGATGACTCGAGCAGCAACAAGAATCGTCATATTACCTTTCACCATAACCGCTTTGAAAACATCATATCGCGTGTTCCGTTGTTTAGATTTGGTCTAGGCCATATATTCAACAACTATTATAACAATATCACCTCTAGCGCGATTAACTCACGAATGGGCGCAGAGCTACATATTGAGAATAACTACTTTGAGCATACTAAAAATCCTGTGGTCTCTTTTTACTCAAAAGTAATTGGTTATTGGAATACCTCTGGTAACTACCTAGGTGAAGGCGTTACTTGGGGTGATGTGGCTGACGGCGATGTGGCAGCAGAGGTTACTGCTACAGGTATGACACCCACCAGCTCATACCAAGCACCTTACGAGTATAAGTTAACTCCAGTAATGGACGTTAAAGCGCATGTTATTGCCCATGCCGGTATTGGTAAAATAGATCAAAGCGATTTAGACATCCCAGACATTGCAGCGCCAAGTGAGCCACCTGTGCAACAGCCGCTTGGTTTACCATTTACTGAAAATTTTGCCGCAGCAAATGCTGACGAATTTTTTAGTAATAGCTACCGCGACCTATCAGGTTTAGCGGGTACGGGGACCCCGCTGTTTCATCGTGTCACTGGCACAATCGATGTATCCGCTGGGCAACTAACCATGACAGGTGCACGTATTAGCATTGCCAATACCACCCCTGCGGTGAATACCACCTCAGCGGATGCAAGCACAACGGGTCTACTTGATTTAAGTAACAACTATCAAGTGAGCTTTAAAGTCGCGGCTGTAGCAGGTAACACCGCAAAAAGCTTCCAAATATATGTAGATAACAATACCTCAGGTAGCGCTAATTCGATCCATGGCGGCTCTTCAAAGTTTTATTCAGTAAAACTTGAAGAGCTCGTCCCTGGTCAAACGTACACCGTCGATGGGTTGGTAGCCACAGCAACCTCATTCATCACTCTCAGAACGGAAAGTGAAGCAACTATCACATTGGATGAGATAACCATTCAGTAGTTGTAATGAGAGCAGCCAAGCGCTGCTTTAAGACAATTTGATAGTTACCAATACCCTTGCCCCGCACAGCAAGGGTATTTTTTTATCCATATCATTCCTTTCTCTTTGCGCAACAAAATCTTCAAGTTAATAATTCACAAAGAGATTAACAGGCGCTGCGGTTAAAGAGCTAGCCTCCATTAAAAATGGGGGGATTACCCTAGGGCATGAAGTTAACGTTATTAAATTGAGTTAGTAATTTTTCAAGTACGACTGCATAGATGCAGGAGGTAGAGCAATGCAGGAGTAATTGCCAAGAACACCCTATCAAAATTTCTGCCTTGGTATCACTGTATTTATCTGTCGCTATAAATGGTCAGTAACTTAATACAATTGATATCAGCCGGGGCTTACAGCGCACAAAATGTTCCAGATATTAAAAACGAGCGCTATGCATTTTATCCTTTAGGCAGCATATCGGCCGTTTCGTTTAACAGCGATATTTCATGCTATTTTATCAAAGGTGCTCCTCAAATTTAATTAACTCATTAATTAAATCAAAAAAGTATATTGGATTACGGATAGAAGTAAGCGCCCTACTGTCAGTTAGGCGCTTTATATGTCTGTAACAAAAAGGTTATTATGAGGGGGGTAATCGGTACTATTTAGCGCATCTGTTAGTAGATTCACGCTTCACTAAATAAGGAGTGACTACGTCATCTAATTTAATTTTTTCACTTTGTGTCGATTGGCTTTTATTGATGAGTTTTTGCACCGCTAAACATGCCATATTTTGTACAGGTCTTCGAATAGTCGTTAGCGATGGAATGATCCGTGAAGCCAAAATATTATCATCAAAACCTGCTACTGATAGCTGTTCTGGTACTTTGATGTTTAAATTACTGGCAACCCGTAACACCCCAGCCGCCATTTCGTCGTTGTTAGCAACAATGGCCGTTGGTCTTGGTTCAGTGCTTAACAATGTCATAGCGCACTCAATACCACTTTCGTAACTATTTTTGCCTTCAATAATACGATTTCCAGGCAGTTGCACATTACATTGTTGCAGTTCAGCTAAAAATCCAGCTAAGCGTTCGATTGAAGAACGATAAACTTGCGGTCCAGAAATAAAACCAATGTCTTTATGACCAAGTTCAACCAAGTAGCTGGCCATTTCTTTCATTGCTGCGCGTTCGTCTGAGACCACAATATTATCAGCATCATCTAAATCTACCGATGCTAAGCGCACATAAGGACAACCTGCTTCACGAATTGCTGCAGCCAACTCTTTGTTTTCAGATACTGGCGGTAAAATAATCACGCCATCAAGCTTAGAGCGAGAGATAAATGACAGGCAATCGTCAATAAATTCAGCACTTTTAGAGTAACTAGGATGAACAACCAATTCATAGCCAAGTTCAGAGCAGACGCTTAATGCACCTCGTTGCACCTGATCAATATACAATGCATCGGGGTTATCATAAATTAAACCTAATAAGTAAGAACGACTTGATGCCAGCCCCCGAGCTTGTTTGTCAGGAGAAAAACCAACTTCGCTGATAATTTTAAGCACTCGCTCTCGCGTCGCTTCACCCACAGCGGGAGAGCGGTTGATCACACGTGAAACTGTGCGCTTTGAAACACCACACAGCTTAGCTACATCATTAATCGTTACTGACATAAAAGTTCCTATTTAGGATGATTGCAAAGTTTAACACTAACCGTAGATCCATAGAAGTAGTTAGTCAGCTCTTGTTATACATTGACTACTTTGATTTAAAAGAAAAATGGAGCTGTTGAGCTCCATCACAGATTTGTTTGATTAAGTTGGCCTAAACGCTGGCAAATAAATTATCCCAAGTTCAGGTTAGTTACTCGATTAAACCAAATAAACGCGGTAACGTTTCACTGATCGCCGGTACATATGTAACCAACATCAATACCAGAAACATCACAGCATACAGCGGCATCATTGGCTTAATTATTTTATGTAACGATGTTTTCGCCACCGCACAACTGACAAACAGCACACTCCCAACTGGCGGAGACACCAAGCCAATTGATAAGTTTAATACAATCATAATCCCAAATTGAATCGGCGACATACCAAATTGCTCAGCTACCGGTAAAAAGATCGGTGTAAAAATCAATACCGCAGGCGTCATATCAATAAACGCGCCAACCAAAATTAAAATCAGATTGATTAACAACAAGATTAAAATCGGATTATCACTGAGTGTTAAAAAGAACTCACTGACCAGCTGTGGAATATGTGTGTATGACAATAACCACGACATGCCCGAAGACGCGGCAATGATCAGCATTACAATAGCCGTTGTTTCACAAGCTTTTAGTAATATAGCAGGCATTTCAGCTATATTGATTTCTTTGTAGATAAATACCGACAGTATTAAAGCATAAATAACGGCAATAGCGCCGGCTTCAGTTGCGGTAAATACACCGCCAATAATGCCGCCAATAACAATAAAAATAAGCAACAAGCTTGGCAAAGCTGCGAGTATTTTTTTCATCACAATGTTAAATGGCAGTCTTGCTGTTACTGGGTAGTTGTTTTTAATCGAGTAAATAGCGCAAACAATCATCAATGCCAGCCCTACTAAAATACCCGGTAAGTAGCCGGCAATAAATAATGCCGCAATCGACACCCCACCACTGGCGATGGCATAGATAATTAAAATATTACTCGGTGGTATTAACATGCCCGTAGTGGCTGCACTTGCGGTAACCGCCGCAGCAAAACTGGCACTGTAACCATGTTTTTTCATTTCTGGCACCATAAAACTACCAATCGCCGATGTGGCTGCAACGGCAGAGCCTGATATTGCACCAAATAACATGCACGACATTACATTTACGAGTGCCAGGCCGCCGGGTAAAAAGCCTATCATCGCCATAGCACATTCAATCAGCCGTTTAGCAATGCCGCCTTGACCCATTATCAATCCAGACAAGATAAAAAATGGGATTGCCAATAATGCGAAACTATCAATGCCACCGGCCATTTGTTGGGCTATGGTCGTGGTGGCAGGCGTAAAATCAATGTGCATTAATAGCGCTGCTAATGTTGATAGCGCAATACACAAAGAAATAGGTACATTAATAAATAACAATACAAAAAAACAAACGATTAAAACAATTGCTGTTAAGTCCATTACGCTTCCTCCGTGAATTTTTGCTGTGCATAATTGATCAGGTTTTCAATGCAATTAATCACAATCAACACCCCGCTCAGCGGTAAAACGATATACACATAACCCATGTTGATCTCAAGCGCCGCTGAGGTTTGCTTTAATTCAAAGCTCAGCATCATCAATTGGCTGCCGCCATACACTAAAATACTTAATGCTGTGATCAGCACGCAGATTTCGATTACAAATGAACACTTATACCTAAGTGACGGGATCATTTTTTGATAAAACAGATCAAGTCCTAAATGTGCTTTAGTACGATACGCATACGAAGCGCCCAAGACACCAATCCAAATCAGGATAAAACGCGCTAACTCTTCGGTGTATGAGCTCGGTGCACGTAAAATAAATCGTGAAAATACTTGCCAACAAACAACGGTTACAATTGCTATCATGGCCAAAATCAGTAATCGCTCTATGATGCGATTTAAGTGTGTGTTGAGTTGTCGCATTGTTTGCTCCTACATGCTTTTTATTTTTTTAATGTGAGCTGCAACCGCTGTATCAGCGAACGAAGCATGAAAATCAGCCACTTTATCTTGAAACGCTTGTTTGTCAGGGTAGGTCACTTGTACGCCTTCTGCGATAACTGCTTTAAGCGCCTCATCAGATGCGTTTTGCCACAATGAACGTTGGTACTCAACAGAGTCGGCCATCGCTTGGGTTAACCACTGTTGTTGTTCGTTGTTAAGTGAGTTCCAAACTTCTAAGCTTGCTAAAATTACATCTGGAACAAAGGTATGTTCGTCCAGCGAATAATATTTAGCGATTTCGTAATGACGAGATAAGTAATAGCTTGGCGGATTGTTCTCTGCGCCATCAACTACACCTTGTTGCAGTGCGGCATATAATTCGCCCCATGCAATCGGTGCTGCAGCGCCGCCTAAAGCCTGCACTGTTGCTACTGCTGTAGGGCTATTTAACACGCGAATTTTTTTACCTATTAAATCATCTGGGGTATTAATCGCGCCATTGGTGGTGTAAAAGCTGCGGCTGCCTGCATCGTAATAGCCCAAACCTTTAAGCCTTGCAGTGCTCACTTTATTAAGTAGATCGGTGCCTAAGTCACTTTTAAGTACACGCCAAAAATGTTCACTATCGCGAAACAAATACGGAATGCCAAACACTTTCATCTCAGGTACAAAGCCTTCCAGCGGGCTTGCCGATACTTTAGTGATTGATAAACTTCCAATTTGTAACAACTCAATGAGTTCACGTTCAGACCCCAACTGACCACCTGGATAGATAACAATTTCCATTGTGCCATTTGAATAAAATGCCAAACGTTCAGCCATATATTCCATTGCTTGATGCACCACATGGCGGGTGTCTAATGTATGTGCCAAAGTTAATCGCACTGTTTTTTTGTCATCAGTGCAACTAGTTAGCAAAAATAACGACAAAACTAGCATTATCTTTATGAGAAGATTTCTATTCATTATTATTTCTTCTTATCGCTATATGATCATTAAAGAGCTGATTATCTCAGCTCGCTTGGTTGATATTTATCCATATCATCATAATCGAGGTTTTCACCAGCCATGCCCCAAATAAAACTGTAGTTTTGTGTGCCAGCACCTGAGTGAATTGACCATGGTGGCGATACCACTGCTTGCTCGTTATGTACCCAAATATGGCGAGTTTCAGTCGGCTCGCCCATAAAGTGACACACCGCTTGCTGCTCTGGCACTTCAAAATAAAAATACACTTCGTTGCGACGATCATGCTGATGAGCTGGCATGGTATTCCAGACGCTGCCTGGTTTTAATTCCGTTAGCCCCATTTGTAGTTGGCATGTTTGTACTACGGTATTGATCAGCATCTGATTAATATCGCGCTCATTGGAGGTTTCAAGCGCACCTAAATGCAATACATTGGCATCATTACGTGTCACTAACTTATTTGGATATTTGTGGTGAGCTGGTGCAGAATTAAGATAAAATTTTGCCGGATTGCCACTGTCATGACTAGTAAACAGCACCTCATTGGTATCTTTACCTAAATACAAGGCATCTTTATAGCCAAGCTGAAAATCTTCTCCATCAGCAGTCACCGTGCCGCTGCCGCCAACATTGATCACACCAAGCTCTCTACCCGTTAAAAAGTTTGCTGCTTTTAAGTTGTCTACCGTTTCTAACCTAAGCGGTGCGCTGGTTGGCACCGCACTGCCCACCATAAAACGCTCGTAGTGAGTGTATAACCAATAAATGGTGTTCTCTTGCATGAGTTTGTCGACCAAAAACTCATCTCTTAACTGTTGGGTGTCATAGCCTTTAACTTCATTTGGACCAACGGCATAACGTGACTCTATTTGTGTGCTCATAACATGCTACCTAAAATTAAAAATTATCGTGCTAACCAGCCACCATCAACCGCGAGAATATGGCCATTGACATAGTCACTGGCTGTTGATGATAAAAATATGGCTGAACCAATTAAGTCTTCTGCTTCACCCCAACGCCCCGCAGGGATACGCTTTTCAATTTCACTATTACGAGCGGCATCATCTTGTAATGCTTGGGTGTTATCGGTTCTAAAATAACCTGGCGCAATAGCATTAACCTGAATATTGTGTTGCGCCCATTCGTTTGCCAGCGCTTTAGTAAGACCCGCTACCGCATGTTTGCTCGCGGTATATGCTGGGACTGTCATACCGCCGCTGTATGACAGCATTGAGGCAATATTAATTATTTTGCCAAACCCTTGTTTGATCATGTTTGGCGCAACCGCTTGGGCCAATAAAAAACTGGCATCAAGGTTTACTTTCATCACGTTCTGCCATTGCTCATACGGGTAATCCACCGCAGGGCTGCGAAATATTGTGCCGCCAACATTAACCAAAATATCAATACCGCCATGATTAGCTAAGGCTGTAGCTGCTAAGGCATTCACTGAATCCGTATTACTCAAATCAGCTTCATAATCATACGCCTCACCACCGCGCTCTTTGATCATCTGACACGTTGCTTGGCAGCCGTGCTCTTTACTACTACTGCAAATAACCTTGGCGCCAGCAGCTGCTAAACCCAGTGCAATTTGTTGACCCAGTCCGCGGCTTGCACCGGTGACGAGTGCCGTTTTTGAAGTTAGATCAAACAAAGTGGCTGTCATTTTAAATTCCTGTATAAAGTGTTTATTACGTAATTACTAATTCAATGTAAATTGAATTGACTAAACTTGTTAATACCCATTCTTCGCTACCGGTGGCAATTTGTCAAATATTATTTGCCACCGGTGGCAAATATAGCTAAGATGTAAATATCAATCAGCCCATATAACGTTTATAGGTTCATATTATGCAAGCACTGAATAGAAAAAACTTTAATAAAAACAAATACCCAACAAAAATAATGCAATACGGTGAGGGGAATTTCTTGCGTGCATTTATCGATTGGCAAATTGATAAACTCAATGAAACAAGTGTTCTAAACGCCGGCGTTGCGGTGATCCGCCCTATTGATTATGACGCAATTCCTTTACTTAATGTTCAAGATGGTTTGTATACCACTATTATTCGTGGCTTAAACGAGCAAGGTGAAACCGTCGCCGATCACCGTATTATTAGTTCAATCAATGAAGAAATTCCTGTCTATAAAGATTTTCCGCGTTATATGGCATTAGCTGAGAATCCGGATCTGAAAATTATTTTTTCAAATACCACTGAAGCTGGTATTGAATATATTGATACTGATAGACTCGATGACGCTCCCGCTAAAGCATTCCCAGCTAAATTAACGCAGTGGTTGTTCCATCGCTTTAATCACTTTAACGGCTCAGCTGACAGCGGCATGGTGATCATCCCTTGTGAGTTAATTGACTACAACGGCGAGAAACTCAAAGAAATCGTGTTTCAATACTGCCAACTTTGGCAACTACCTGAGGCGTTTTCAAGCTGGTTGAATGAAGCTAACCACTTTTGCTCAAGCTTAGTTGACCGTATTGTCACTGGCTTCCCCCGTGATGAGCATCAACAACTACAAGAATCGTTAGGTTATTTAGATAACTTTATGGTGACCGCTGAGTACTTTCACTTGTTTGTTATTCAAGGACCGCAGCATCTAGCTGAATTATTATGCTTGCAAGACAGTGAGCTAAATATAAAAATTGTTGATGATATTTCACCTTACAAACAACAAAAAGTCGGTATTTTAAATGGTGCTCATACGGCTTTAGTGCCACTAGCTTACATGGCGAACATTGATTCTGTGGGCGATGCGCTGGCCGACCCTTTGTTTGAAAAATACTTAACCCAGTTAATCTTTGCTGAAATTATTCCCACTCTTGATTTACCTGAAGATGAATTAAAGCGCTTTGCCAATGATGTACTGAACCGCTTCAGAAATCCGTATATTTGCCATTTATTACTGGCTATTTCACTCAACAGTATGACTAAATTTAAGACCCGTATTTTGCCGCAGTTGCACACCTATGTGAAAACAAATAACGCCGTACCGAATATGATGGCATTGGCTATTGCAGGGCAAATTTTGATGTATAAAGGCCTACGTAATGAGCAGCAAATTGAATTGAGCGATGCCCCACAATGGTTAGAACTATTTAATACCCTGTGGCATGACTTTGATAACAATACCCTATCCTTAAACACGCTTGTTGAACAAGTACTAGGGGCACAATGGCATTGGGAAAGTGATTTAAATGGACTTCCTGAATTAACTGCCACCGTTACAGCTCACCTACGTAATATGCTCACTGAAGGTGTAGCTACTACGCTTACTAACCAGTTAGGCCAATAATATGAAACCATTAATTAAACTACACCCAACTGATGATGTTGCCATTGCAATGCGTAATATCACCGCTGGTGAAATATTGCCCGTTGATGGCGAAGAGATCTTAGTCAATGAGAACATTGATAAAGGCCATAAAGTGGCGCTGCGCGATATTAATAAACAAGAGAATGTTATTAAATACGGTGCCCCCATTGGCTTTGCCCTAGAGAATATTCAAAAAGGCGGTTGGGTGCATACCCATTGCGTTAAAACCACCCTCAATGATGAACTGGATTATCAGTATATTCCTGAGTTTATTGAGCAAAGTGAAGCGACCCCTTCGCCTGAAGTAAATATTTATCGTAGACAAAACGGTGAAATTGGCATTCGTAATGAAATCTGGCTGATCCCTACGGTAGGCTGTGTTAATGGCATGATCAACCAAATGATCAAAGAGTTTAAACTGCGTCATCCACAATTAGAAATTGATGGCATTTATGCGTTTCCTCACCAGTTTGGCTGCTCTCAGCTCGGTGATGATTTAGATACAACACGGATACTGCTACAAAACATGGCACTGCATCCAAATGCGGGTGGCGCTTTAGTCGTTGGCTTAGGCTGTGAAAATAATCAATTACCGGCATTTCGTGATGGCTTAGGGGATTACGATGAAGGCCGAATTAAGTTTTTGATCACCCAACAAGCGGATGACGAAATTGAAGAAGGCGTTGCGCTACTTGAACAAATTTATGCCCAAGTAAAACAAGATAAACGTCAACCAGGTACTTTATCTGAAGTAAAGTTTGGCCTTGAATGTGGTGGCAGCGATGGTTTGTCTGGTATCACGGCGAATCCGATGCTGGGTTATTTTTCAGATTATTTAATTGCTCAAGGTGGCACAACGGTATTAACCGAAGTACCTGAAATGTTTGGCGCTGAAACTTTATTAATGTCGCGCTGTAAAGACGAGGAAACCTTTAACAAGCTCGTTAACATGGTTAATAACTTTAAAGGTTATTACAAAGCTCATAATCAACCTATTTATGAAAATCCGTCGCCAGGTAATAAAAAAGGCGGGATCACTACCTTAGAAGATAAATCATTAGGGTGTACGCAAAAAGCCGGCACCAGTAAAGTACAAGCGGTTTTACACTATGGTGAACGCCTGCAAATACCTGGATTAAATCTATTAGATGCACCAGGTAACGACCCTATTGCCACCAGCGCACTTGGTGCTGCAGGTTGTCATATGGTGTTATTTACCACTGGCCGCGGTACGCCTTATGGTGGATTTGTGCCAACGTTAAAAATTGCTACTAATTCAGAACTTGCCAATAAGAAAAAACGCTGGATAGATTTTGACGCTGGCGTTTTAATTAACGATGTCTCAATGGAGCAAGTCCACGGGGAGTTTGTTGAACTGCTAGTCAACATCGTAAACGGCCAACCAACTTGCAATGAAATAAACGACATTCGTGAAGTTGCTATTTGGAAAAAAGGAGTGACGTTATAAATGACACCTAAGTCCATCGCAATTATTGGCGAATGTATGGTTGAGCTTAGCGGCCAACCATTTACTGCTATGCAACAAAATTATGGCGGCGACAGCATGAATACCGCCATTTACTTAAAAAAACTCACAGGCAATGAAGTAAACGTCAATTACGTCAGTGCCATGGGCACTGATCCACTAAGTCGTGCACTGATTGAAAAATGGCAAGCTCACCATATTAATACTGACAATGTGCTGCTCAGTCATAACAAACAACCGGGTTTGTATATGATTCAAAACGATGTGTCAGGGGAGCGTACTTTTCAGTATTGGCGTAGCGACTCAGCCGCTAAATATTTATTGCAACATACTGATTTTAAAAAAGTACTAACCAGCCTTGCCGAAGTTGATGCTATTTATTTATCGGGGATCTCGCTGGCAATTTTAGCAGAGCAAGATTGCCATACTTTACTCAGCCATTTAGCGTTACTAAAACAGCAAGGGATAAAAATTATTTATGATAGCAACTATCGCCCTGCATTATGGTCAAGCAAGATGCACTGCCACCTTGCCAATAATAAAGCATACGCACTAGCCGATTTAGCATTAGTGACTTTTGACGATGAAGCACAATTATGGGGAGATAGTAATGTTGCGCAATGTACCGAGCGTTTGCACCAACAAGGCGCTCACGAGGTCGTTGTAAAACTCGGCGCAGATGGCTGCCAATACAGTAAAAAACACCTTGATAATTCAATTTCAGTCGAGCTGTTTAATACTGTCGCTGTAGAAAAAGTGATCGACACTACCGCCGCAGGTGACTCATTTAACGCCGGCTTTTTAGCCCAGTGGTTAACAGAGCAACCTATAAAACAATGTGCACAAGCGGGTAATTTACTGGCCGCCCAAGTGATCCAAAAGCGTGGAGCAATTGTCGAGATAGACATTGCGACAATCAAACACACAATAAAGGCTTAGCTATTTTTTCTTGCTCTACATCAAAAACTACTAATACAGTGAGCGCTTTATTTAGCCTGCTAGAATGGTTAAATATTTAAATCGATTGGCTAACACTCTTTAACGTCTCGACACCGAACCTGAGTGCATACCTAAGTTTACTTATTCTAAAGTAAGTGCTGTGAGACGCTTATTTTGTTTAAGTAAACTTCCTCTCATGGGTATGCACTCTAATTCCCTTACTTGCTGCTAATAATGTGATTAAACCGTTAGCTTGCCATCTGCATCAACACCTTGCTTCCAATACGCTGAGCAGACAATCTTCTCACGCGGTATTGCATATTTATCAATCGCTAAATCTTTAATGGTGCGCACAATAGCAGCTTCTAGCGCCATGAAAATCAATGGTTTTTGCGTATATTGAGTCAATAGCACTGAAGCCTGATCAACCACATCTATTTGCGGCTGCATTGTAATTAACCAATTTATAGTGTGTTTGCTGTGTGCTTTGATTGTATCGAGCTCGATAACATCCTGCGAGTCAGTAACATGAATGATCACATCAACATCAGCTGTTGCAGGTAGTTGCTGTAAATACCCGTTAATAGCATTAACTGAGGTTAAATCAGCAATCATCAAATACTGCGACTGACTAAAATCATCAAGCTTTTTAGGGCCAGGGCCTGCAATTGCGAGTTTATCACCAGGCTTTGCTTGTTTAGCCCAATCAGTTGCGATACCACGATGCTGATTGACGACAAAATCAAGCGTAATTGTATGGTTAATAGTATCTATAGCTCTGATTGTATATGAGCGCTTAGGTGCAGGGTTAGCTGCTTTGAGGTCAGTTTCAACCTCATCTTGTCCAGCATGTGGTAATAGTACTTTTACGTACGCACCTTGTTGATCCGCAGGAAAATCATGAAACTCATCTGAGCCAACAACCAGACGCTTTAAATGCGGAGCTATCGCTGTTGTACTTATTACGGTTGCACGACGTACTTTTCTACTCATTTTGATCTCCTCAGAAGATTTATTTACGTGTTTAATTGCACAACGCCCCATTGGTTGATAAAATCAACTATAGCAATTTAATTGACTTTGTCAACCATTATGGATTTATTATGAACTCTTCATTGGCCAATACATTATTTGCTTTAATGCAAAATTATCGCGTTACCATACGAGAAGCTATTAATGCAGGTGAGCTTGGGTTAAACGCAATGCATGTGCGTTGCCTACATATTATTGCAGCGACAACTCACTGCACTGCTAACGATATTGTGAATCAAACCCAGCGCGATAAAGCGCAAATTGCACGCTTAGTTAAAGAACTAATTACATTAAAGCTGATTGACAAAGATGCCAGTGAGCACGATAAGCGTTGCTTTATCTTATCGTTTACCTCTGAAGGTCATGCTCTTTATGACAAACTATTAAACGCCGAACAGCATGTTAATGAGCAAATGTGCAAAAACTTAAACTCTCAACAAATCAATGACTTTTTAGATACTGCTCAAAAAATGATTAAAAATATGCAGTGATCGCAACTTCATTACTTGGCATAAGTTAACTAAAACACATATACTGTACACTTATACAGCATATGTGCTTGGTTAATTATTTATGTTTGTTATTCCTATTTATATCGAAGCGGGCGTATGCGGGTTTGAATCACCTGCCGCTCAGTATAAAGAACTTGGTTTATCACTGGATCAGCTATTGATCAAACACCCCGATGCGACGTTTATTGGTGTGGCATCCGGCTGCTCAATGCAAGAGGTCGGTATTTTTGACGGCGATTTATTATTGGTTGATCGCGCCGAAGAAGCTAAAAATGGTGATGTCATTGTAGCTAACTTAAATGGTTTATTTGTTTGTAAATTATTAGATAAAACTAATGCACGGCTACTCTCTGCATCGGACTTATATCCCCCAGTGCAACTGACTGATAGTGATGAATTTCAATTAGAAGGTGTGGTTACTCGTTCGATTCGATTACATCGCTCTAGTGCTGAGCTGCGCCAATGTATTGCTTAGTGGATGCAGTGGCGTTTTACGCCAGCGCTGAAAAAGTATTTGATCCAGCGATCCGCTCAAAACCTGTTGTGGTATTAACCAATAACGATGGCTGCATTTGTGCGATATGTCCTATCGCACGGCGCTTAAATATCCCTAAGTTTCAGCCCTACTTTAAAGTTAAACATTTACTGGCCAAACATAAGGTGGTTATTCGCTCATCTAATTATGAGTTGTACGCGGATCTAAGCGATAAAATGATGAATGTGATCAGCCGTTTTTGCGACACCCAACACGTATATTCGATTGATGAAGCATTTTTGCAGTTTAACGGCTTTACCCCACTCATTAATGACTGGCATCAGTATGGCCAGTTAATTCGTCGCACAGTTTGGCGCGAAACAAAACTCCCTGTTGGAGTTGGCTTTGGCCCTACACCAACATTGGCAAAAGCCGCAAATCATGCTGCTAAAAAGCTCAACGGTTTTAATGGAATTGCAGTGATTGATAGCGAACAAGCACGACAACATATTTTAGCCGCGATGGATGTAGCTGATGTATGGGGCGTTGGCAGACGTTTAGCTAAAAAACTCAAACTACTTAACATTAACAGCGCGCTTGATTTAGCCAAACAAACACCACAACGTATGAAACGTTTATTTAGCGTCGTGCTTGAGCGTACAGTTAATGAGCTAAATGGCATTGTGTGTTTAAATTGGGATGATGTACGCCAAGATAAGCGTGAAATTTTTTCGACCCGTAGTTTTGGTGAACGTTTAACTGATCCGGTTGCATTAAAAACAGCGTTGATCAATCACAGTATTATTGTCGCTCGCAAACTACGTCAGCAACGCTCCTTAACTAAACGCCTGTTACTATTTGTGGCAAGCTCGCCCCATGAGTCACATTACTATAAAAAATCATTAGTGTATGAGTTACCCGTATCTAGCGCAGATAGCCGTGTATTTGCTAAAGCAATTAGCGAAATATTTACGCAGCTATATCAACACAACGTCCGTTTTTATAAATGTGGTGTGGGTGCACTCGAGCTTAGTTCACAACAGTTTCAACAACCCGACCTATTTGCTCCTAGCCAAGACAACATAAAACTAATGGAGTGTTTAGATTCAATTAATAAGCGATACGGCTGCGATACGCTAACTCTGGCAAGTCAACAACAAAGCCAAGCATGGCATATGAAGCGTGCATTTTTATCGCCTCAGTACACAACGCGTTGGCAGCATTTACCGAAAATAAGTTGTGATTTATAAAAAACTCACATTATCGTTAAATTTAAAGTTGTAGTTCAAACTGACAACGAACATTACTGCTCTCTACACTGTACGCAAGCGTTGTAGGCGAAATAAAACGCAGCGTTTGGCTCGTGTCTAAATTATCTGTCTCGTTTTCACAGCGAGTATGGCGTAGTGACATGGTAATGCTTTGCGTGGTGTATTTATACTTAGTAGTGACCAAACAAAAGTTAGCGACTTTATTCGTTTGTGTGCCATGGTGTAAGTTATTAAAAATAATTTCATCACCGAGCTTAAAGCCAAGATCAGGCTCATTTGCATCAAGCCATGCTAACTGTCCACCAGCACACATTTTAGCCTCACCTGATACCAATTGATAACTACCAACCTTAGTATTGAATAAATTAATAAACTGACTTTTATTACTTGGCAGCTCAGTTTTAGCACTGACAACTGTAGTTAAACAAACCGACACTAAACACAGTAATACTTTACGATAGCGCATTAAATACCTGACATTTATTGATTTATATACTCAGCATAGCATAGCTACGGTGATTAAAATAAAAACCAGCCAGTATACTGAGTCATGGTTGGTTTTTAATATTATGTTACTGCCAATATTTAGCAAATAGTTGCGGATATGCCAACTTTAAAAATTTA
Source organism: Pseudoalteromonas sp. SR45-6 (assembly GCF_014163545.1). Taxonomy (NCBI): domain Bacteria; kingdom Pseudomonadati; phylum Pseudomonadota; class Gammaproteobacteria; order Alteromonadales; family Pseudoalteromonadaceae; genus Pseudoalteromonas; species Pseudoalteromonas sp. SR45-6. The sequence continues at coordinate 38,412 of NZ_JACJDM010000002.1, read as the reverse complement.
GGCTTATCTTTAAAGCGCTTACCTTTGGGTTGATCAAGGCCTGAAGGAGCAAAGGGTAATTCGTCTTCATTACGCTGTTCATATAATAAACCAGCGATCAAGTCATACTCATCTAAGTAAGGATAAGGCTGCTCGTTTAAATGATAAACAGGTGTGCAATCAGCCAAAGAATCAGCATTTTCAAGCGCAGTATTAAAAGCTGCTTCACCACGAGAAATTAACCAACAACGAAATTCTGAGAAACCGTATTCATCATTGCAACCGGCCATTACAAACGCAGCACCGAATAGCTCCCAAGTATAACTTTGGCGCATACAAATGCTAAATTGCTTATCAAATTCAATGAGCTGTGCATCGCTTAAATCTGTAAGTAAACCTTTTAAACGTTCACTGACTGATTCTGGCTCTGCGGTTCTATCTGCAACGGTAACTAATTGCCAGAATTCGCTTAAAGTAAGTGCACTCATGACAAAATCTCTTTCACTCGCCCTACTTGACCATCCTCTAAGCGCACTTTAATACCATGCGGATGATTGGGTGATTTAGTCAAAAGGCGCTCAACAACACCTTGCGTTAATGTGCCGCTACGCTGATCTTGTTTTAAAACGATATTAACTTCGGTGCCAGGGGTGATTTGTGAACGAGTAGGAACTGCCATAATGGATCTCTTTTACTATTTTTGTTGGATTATAGCTGTATGTCATCTTGATACCAAACTAAAGCACCGTAATCATCATTTTTTCAGGTTTAGTTGCACTGATAATAACCGCAAAATCATGCTGGTAAATTTATAGGTATCACTTAAGCCTAAGTTCATCTAAGCAGTTCAAGCGCCTGTTCAAATTTAACTGGTTTACTAAATAAATAACCTTGATAGCTATCAACTTCTAAACCTTTTAATAAAGCTAACTGATCGTTACGCTCCACACCTTCCGCTATCACTTTACAACCAATCATATGCGACATTTTAGTCACTGCTGAAACAATACTTTTATCTTTTGAGTGCTCACAAATATTATCAACATAAGATTTATCTATCTTTATATAATCAACAGAAAGTTCTTTTAAAACAGAAATCGAGGAAAACCCAGTGCCAAAGTCATCAATAGAAATACGTACGCCAATGCTTTTTAATTGTGTGATAACTTTAGATAAATAGACTAAATTTTTAATCATTATAGTTTCTGTAATTTCTAAATGTATGTTATTTGTGTTAACACAATACCGATTTAATAAATTCTTTAAAAATATAATAAAATCATGACTTTCAAGTTGCAGTACAGATACGTTGATTGATAGTGCAATCGTATTGTCGAGTTTGTTTAACTTACTCAAACTTGCAATCGCTTGCTCTAAAACAAACTCCCCTAAAAAGTTAATTTGGCCATAGCGTTCTGCTATGTCGATAAATTCTGAAGGGGGAATAAATTCATCATTTAAATGCCAACGTAACAGCACTTCGAAAGTAATTATTTTATTATCGATTATATCAACAATAGGCTGATAACAAAGATGAAAGCCTCCTTGTTCAACACTCTCTTTAATTGATCTACGTAACATCTCTTCTCTATTAAGAGCTTGCATCATACGTTCATCAAATATTGAAATTTCATTGCGATTTTTTTTACCTTCGTACATTGCAACATCAGCATATTTGATAGCTTGAGTAAGGTCAAAGTTTGTGCGAGTGTAAAACAAGCCCACTTTAAAGGAGGGTCTAATATTCAGGTTATCTTTAACGACAGGCTGGGTTAAATTATCAACAAGCTTTGTCGTGTTACTTATCAGCTCAGCTTTACTCGCGTGACACGAATAAAGAATAAATTCGTCCCCTCCCCACCTACAAGCAATCATTTCCCGTTTTTTTTCTATCGATAATAAACGTTTTCCAGTTTCAGCAAGAACAAAATCTCCAAACTCATGACCATATTTATCATTAAGTATTTTAAAGTCATCCATATCTAAAAATAGAACAGCTTTAATGTTATTGATATTTTGAGCTAAATCGAGATCGACATTAGAGAAAAAGCTCCCCCGGTTAAATAATTGAGTTAAATTATCACGTTGCTCTAAATTAATTATTTTCTCAGTACGAACTTGCACTTCTTTTTCTAGATTATGGATAAATAAATCGAGCTTAATTTCATTATTAATTGAGGTTTTTACATCTTTAGCTGCGCGTATTGCACTGACAAAACACAAAATAAACCACAATACAATTCCCAATATGCCTAAAACATTTTCATTATCGTCTGGTTGAAATAAAAGCAATATACTAAATGGGATAAGCAAAAAAGTAATATAGCTGAAGGCTGAGCGAATATCGGAGGACAGAACATTGACAGCTCCCCCTGCTAATGAGCTAAAAACAACCAGCGTGACAAATTTCTCTGACATCTGCATATCTTCAAAAAATAATATTGGGAACACAGCCCAAGTCAAACCAGTTAAAAATACACCAATAAAGTAACAATGGTACTTTATATTATTGTCATTACTTAAAAAAACATGATTTAAAATGCGCAGTGAAAATACGAAAATAAGAACACAAAACCAATACAACTTTCCTACAGAGTCACTTTGATTAATGCCACTAAAAATAACAAAAACAGCAACTATAAGATTTATAATAATAGCTGAATTGAAATAGGAACTAACGAAACTAAGTCGTTTAGCTATAAAATTTTTTGAATAAGTAGCCATTACACTAAATCACATACCCTGTCTAAACTGAGCATTCTACTTAAAATAACCAATCAATACAGTATTAATAAATCAATCGAGAGCGAAAAATACGCGCCGAGTTATTGCCTTTTTTGCAAATATTGACATGTCATTTCACATCATCGCTTAGCTCCTAAGTGAACTCTGTTAATGATCAAATAGTTACACAAATGAAAAGCCTGAATTTCAAGTGCGTCATCACTACTATCGGTTATTTCTTAACGCAAAGCAGTGTTTAAAAAACTTATTTTACCTTAAAAACGAAACTATGCTGAAAAATTAATTGCTTGTGGCTTGATGTTTATAAGCACAAGCTGCTGCTTAATTTGCGCTTCAATTAAAGGCAATTGTTGCTCATTGTTTGCCTCTAATAGTGCTAATTCATCAATAAAAAAACAACTTATATGCAAGCTATTACTTGGTTTTTTTAAATTGACTGTATGCGTTAAGTAACTAAAACCAGCGTGCTTGTCTTTTATATTTTCACAAGCGATGGTTAGAGTATTACGAAGTGCTTTATCTAACAATTTTTCTGTTTTAGTCATTTTTACTGGTGTGCTCTTGGCTTGAGTCGTTTTCTGGAACTATGTCTTGCTGCTTTTTAAATTTTTTGTAACCGTCTTCTTGGCGCTTTATACATTCATGATATTCTTTATCTGCCATGTAGCTGCATTCACCTAAACGGGCAGCTTGAATTTCGTGATAGCGTGCATCTGAACTACAGCCGGTTAAAAACAGTACCGCTGAGGCACTTACAACCCATTTTAGCCTATTGAAAAGCATTAAAAATTCCTTACATTTTAAGCTGGAAAAGTAATTCATCCATGACGATTTTGCTGTATATTGCAAACGTTTTATATCTATAACCGTTAAGGGCTAATTATGATGTTGTCGCAGTTACAAAAGCTGTTCCAGCGTATCGATAAAAGTAAAATATTTCAATCATTTGTTATCGCCGTTATTGTTGTATCAGCGCTCACCGTTGGTGCACACACCTATTCGTTACACCCCACTGTTGAATTTGCTTTACATTGGATGGACGTGGGCATCACGGTGTTTTTCTTAATAGAACTAATTATCCGCTATGTTGCAAGTAAAGGCTTAAAAGACTTTTTTAGCAAAGGCTGGAATATCTTTGACTTTATAATCGTCATTGGCAGTTTATATCCTGCTGCAGGTTCGACCATTTTTATAGCCCGTTTACTACGAATATTCCGCGTACTACGTTTAGTCTCTATGGTGCCAGAACTACGTTTGTTGGTTAATTCACTATTAAAAGCCATACCGCAAATGGGCTATATTGCGCTGTTAATGTTTGTTATTTTCTATATTTATGCCGCAACTGGCAGCATGTTATTTTCTGAGATAAATCCATTTCTGTGGGGAGATGTATCAATCTCAATGTTGACTCTGTTCAGAATAGCAACCTTTGAAGATTGGACCGACGTCATGTACGAAACTATGGCTGTCTATAAACTAAGTTGGATTTACTACCTTACTTTTATATTCTTAACTGCTTTCGTATTTTTAAACATGATGGTAGGCGCTATTCTAGAAGTTATGTCACAGGAGCATCGCAATGCCCGTGAAGAGCAAGCCGATGTAGATTCCTTGCCGGCAACCCAAGGACAAATCAATGAGCTGAAGGCACAAATAGCAGAACTAAAAACACTATTAAAGCCCAAAAACTAAGTATTGATAAACTAGCACCTAAGAATATAAAAGCTTAGGTGCTAGTGCAATTATAACTAAGTTCATCTGTAGTCAGCCGATAAACCAAGCATTTATTCCTAGTGTAAAATCTAAAACTAATAAATTATTGCTTTTAGCTATTTATCAATGGTCTAATAAAAATATGATAAATTTACACCAATTATAATGCATTACTTAAGTCGCTACTTTTTACTATCAGATCACGTTAATTCAAACGTTCTAGTACCTAACTGGCGTATCAGTGCACTACGCATTATTTTAACCGCTGGTGTAATTTTATGTTTCTCAGTATTTTGCCATACTTTAAACGCCGCAATTGAGTTCAACTTAATATATATTATTGTGCTTGCTGCAAGCTTTTCTGTGACAATGGCCACCTTACTAATTGCTAGCCGTAAATACTTTACTTTATGTGCACATGCCCTGCTACTAAGTATTGTTGCCGCAACAATCTCAATGAATGTATTTTTAACAGACATCAACCTTGCAAAGGTAGGCTCTATGTATATGTATGCATGCCCTATTATTGCATTGATGCTGTTAGGTGTGAGGACCGCGCTAGGTTATGCAATTTTAAATATCGTGCCTTTTTACTTTATAATAAACAACGTTGATATTTCATCTCTTACCTCCATAAATACGCAACTACCAAATTCAGACTGGTATATATCAGGGCTATTATTTTTATTCTTTAATATCTGTATTCCGCTCGCAGTTGCGCGAACCATTGTTGCTGCAAAACGCTTAAATCAAACCATGGCAGAATCAAATAGTCATCTAGCAGCAAAAAATGAGCTTTATAGAACATTTTTTACTGAATCAAGTATTGCAAAAATAATTATCGATAGTGAAAACACCGTTATAGATTTTAACAGTCAAGCGAAAATGTTATTTGATTTCAAAGCAACAGTTAAAAACAGCACAGTTAAACTCGATAAATTATTACCTAATCTTGTGATTGCAGCTAACCCACAAAAGAACCAAGTATTTAAATATAAAAACACCTATAAAACTGTACATTACCAGCAAGTTACTGACTCTGATTATTGTGTGCTGCGCTTTGATGACTGCACTGAACAACATCAAATAAAACAAAACTTATTAGCAATGGAGCAAGAAAACAAACGTTTACGTTACAGCGATGGTCAAACACACCTTCCCAATAGAGAATGGTTTGAGCTTCAGTGTGAAAGATTTGTAGCAAAGTACCAAGGTGATTTCTATATTGTGATCACCCAGAGTGCAAATAATGAATATTTAAATCTCAAATACAGTAAAGCTGATGCAAAAGCACATTTAGTATCAGCTTATAAGCGCTTAAAAGACTCTAATGAAGACCTCGTTCTGTGCGCTCATGTAGGTAATAATAAATTAGCATTTATAATAACTACAAGCTCAGCTAACAAAATAGAGTATAAGCTTTTAAACGAAGTTAAACATGCGCTTGATGAACCTTATATAATGCGGGGCAGAAAATACCAACAGTCGTTTTTATTTGGTTTTTCTAACTTTCCAAGACAAGGAAAAAGCAGTGCTACTGTATTGAACAACGCAATAGAGGCATTAAAACTTGCTGATAATCATCGCCCTATTAATGGTTATGATGAAAAACGCTCACAAGCATTTTTAGAAAAACATGAAATATCAATGTTATTAGACGAAGCACTTCATAACGCCGAGTTAGAGTTACACTATCAACCTAAAGTAACACATGACGGCAAGTGCATTGGACTTGAAGCATTAGCACGCTGGAACAGTAAAACTCTTGGTGTTGTATCACCTGCGGTGTTTATTCCTATCGCAGAGGAATACCGGATGATCAGCCGACTCACAGATCTCATAATTCAAAAAGTCTGTACTCAAATTGCAACTTGGAGCAAAGATGAAATTCCACTAGTGCCTGTTGCAATAAATATATCATTGCTTGATTTTGGCCAAAGCGATTTCATGTCAAAATTAGTAAAATACTTAGCGGACTTTAATGTCAAACCAAGTCAAATTGAATTAGAACTGACCGAAACGTCATTAGAAGCAAACCAAGAATATTCCTTGGCGCTAATGCAAAACCTACAATCATGGGGATTCACAATTTCTGTTGATGACTTTGGTGTGGGCTATTCAAATATTGCGCGCTTAGCCGAATATCCTATAAATAAGCTAAAACTTGATCGCTCGCTAATAAGCCAAGTTACAAGCTCAACAAGGCAAAAGAGCTTAGTAAAAGCAATTCACGTCATGTGTGATGAGCTAGGTATAAAATGCGTATCTGAGGGAGTTGAAACACAACAGCAAGTTGAAATTATGGCAAATATGGGATGTAAAGAATTTCAAGGCTTTTATTTTTCAAAACCATTATCGGCCTACCACTATACCGAGCATATAAAACAACAAGGTTTGAATTTTAATCCGCAAAAAATACCAACAAGTTAATACCGGAAAAAAATAGAATCGGCTATTAAGCTGACTGGAGTATTCGCATTGAAGACTAATGAGCGGTATTGTCAGCTTGTATTTTATTCTTAGCCACTGTTATTACTACACTTTAAATTTTCCAACTAGATCAGTAAGAACGTGTGATAAGGTTTTTAATTTATCGCCATTATTACTGGTATTGGCAGCAATTTCACTAACATCATCAGCCGCATTTTTGATTTCTATAACATTGCGATTTATATCTTCAGCGACATGCTGCTGCTCTTCTGCAGCGGTTGCTATCTGCGTATTTAAGTCACTAATATTAACAATAGACGCTGTTATTTCCGTAAATTGCAGCTGTGCAGCATGGGATAGTTCAACCGTTTTATTAGTGCTGTCTAAACTGCGTTTCATTTCAGTAGTGACTTGGCCAGACATGCTACGTAATTTGTCTAATTGCGTAGCAATCTCTTCAGTGGATTCAGACGTACGTTTCGACAATGCACGTACTTCATCTGCAACGACAGCAAAACCACGACCATGATCCCCCGCTCTAGCAGCTTCTATTGCAGCATTTAAAGCAAGCAAATTAGTTTGCTCAGCAATGCCTCTTATAACGCCTAAAATTGACATTATATTTTCACTTTCAGTGTCAAGTTGCGATATATCATCCGTTGCTTTAATTATCACTTCGCTCAAAACAACCACGCTTTGAACGGTCTCTGTGATCACTGTTTGACCTATCTCTGATGCCTGTTGCGTTTGCATAGCCAGATCTGCCGCATTAGCACAACTTGAAGCTACTTCGTTGGCTGTCGCAGCCATTTGATTAATTGCAGTTGCCGCCATTTCCAGTGCTTGTTGTTGTTGGGAGGTAGAACGAGTTAATTGCGATGCTTGTGTAGAAGTTTGCTCTGATGTACCGCTTACATCTAATGCACACTCGTTGATTTGTCTTACTAAATCAGCAATCAAGTTTAAAAATAGGTTAAAACTATTGGCAAGCTTTGCCGTCTCATCTTTAGTTTTTATCGTGAGCCGTCGAGTTAGGTCACCACCGCCTTGCGCAATTTCAGCCAGGCCATCACTGACTTCAACTATAGGTGAAGAAATTACTTTTGAGATATAACTTGCGATTAAAATGAATACAATAATTAGCACCGCACTAATAATTAAAATTGTAACGGTCATGGTGTTTGCGGCGCTCATCACCTCTGACTTTTCAACTAAGCCAATAAATTTCCAGCCTAACTTAGCTGAAGTATAAATATTGGCAATAAAATCTTTGTCATTAATAACAATTTCGAACTGACCTTGGGTATTAGCCGCTAACTGCTTGTATTTCCCACCCGCAATATCAGTTAAACGTTTAAAACGAAAATCTTCATTTTTAACATCAACAAGTATGTTTCCCGTATCTTCGATCAGCATTAAGTAACCAGTTTCACCCAGCTTAATATTAGCAATAATTTCTGTCAGTCCTTGCAAAGAAACATCCATTCCCTGTACACCGATAATTTGTCCATTATCTTTTATTGCTTTTACAGTAGAGACTATAACCATGTCGTCAGCTGCCCAATAATAAGCACTAGTGCGAACCGTTTTACCACTTGCAGATTTACCTGTTAAATACCAAGGTCGAGATCGTGGGTCATAATTAGCATTAACTTCTCCCGCTGGCCACTGAATATAACCACCTTGTTCATTACCCATATAAATATAAGCAAGCCCTGGGTGAGTTTGGCCGAAGTGATCAAACTGTTGAAATGCGGCACGTTCAACACTGCTGCCTTGGAGATGTTTTAGCATCACCGAATTATTTGTATCTACATGAGTTTTGACATCTTGCTTGGCAGCTAAGACCATTTGATGGGAAGCTAGATAATCAACATTTTTTTCTATTTCGGCAAAAAATATAGCGATACCATTATCTATTTGCCGTGCTTCTCTTTCGCTCATTTGCGCAAAATTATCAATAGCTTGCTCTCTTGTTTGCGTGATAACAAGTGCTGCAATAATAAAAAGAGGTAAGGCGATGGCGGAGGCAAAAGATAGTTTTAATTTTTTTGATATATTCATATATAGGAGGCCAAATAGATACTCCCATAAAGATAGTAAGCTATTGAGTATTCAGCAAGAAACAATCTCACTAAATTAACTAAGCAGTGACAAAACTAAAGCGGTGCAAAAAGACAACAGTAAAAGGGCTGGCACATTGCCAACCCTCCATATTAACTGTAATAAATGGCAGCTAGTAAACTAATGTTTATTATCAACAATAATGCGTAGCATACGACGTAGCGGCTCTGCAGCACCCCATAATAACTGATCGCCAACGGTAAAAGCACTAATATATTTAGGCCCCATCGCTAATTTACGAATACGCCCTACTGGAATACTTAATGTGCCTGTCACTTTAACCGGTGTTAAATCTGTAGCTGTAATATCACGCTCATTCGGGATCACTTTAACCCACTCATTGTGTGACGCTAAAATCTGTTCTATTTTCTCGACGCTAATATCTTCACGTAGTTTAATCGTCATTGCTTGTGAGTGACAACGCATTGCACCAATACGAACACATAAACCATCAATAGGCACAGGCTGTTTTGATGAACCTAAAATTTTGTTCGCTTCAACTTGCGCTTTCCATTCTTCTTTAGATTGACCCGATGGCATTGGCACATCAATCCATGGGATAAGACTGCCTGCTAACGGCACACCAAATTGCTCTTGCGGTAAATCGCTTGAGGCTATTTGCTGTGTGACTAGTTTATCAATTTCTAAAATAGCGGCTTGTGGATCAGCTAGCTTGTCAGCCACACTTGCATGAATAGAGCCCATTTGCGCAATGAGCTCTTTCATATTGCGAGCACCGGCACCCGATGCAGCTTGATAAGTCATTGGGCTTACCCACTCAATCAAGTCTTGCTCAAATAAACCACCCAATGCTAATAACATGAGTGACACTGTGCAGTTACCACCCACATAGGTTTTTACGCCTTGCTCAAGACCTTGTTCAATCACATCTTTATTGACCGGATCAAGTACAATAATACTGTCATCGCTCATACGCAGTGCTGATGCCGCATCAATCCAATAGCCGTCCCAGCCTGCTTCACGTAATTGTGGATACACAGCTTTAGTGTAGTCACCACCTTGACAGGTGATAATAATATCCATTTTTGCCAGCGATTCAAAATCCATTGCATTAAGTAATGGTTTTGCAGGACCCGCTAAATCAGGGCCAAGCTGACCGGTTTGTGAGGTGGTAAAAAAAGTGGTGTCGATATGAGCAAAATCATTTTCTTGTTGCATACGCTCTAATAACACTGAGCCAACCATGCCCCGCCATCCGACCAATCCTACTTTTTTCATTGTTTGTTCCACTGTTTGAGTCATAAGAAATACCTAATACGTTAAAAATTAAAATTCATTGCGTGAGATTTAATTTTTAGAACGAACAATCTAGCACTGTGATCGAGGCAACACCAGTGTTACTCATAGAACATAAAATTTTTTCATCTTGAGTCAATAATCATATTTCTAATAGTTATGATTATTGTGCGTCATTGTAAAAGACCGGTGTTTTTGACATCCAACTGATTCATCTGTTGCTATTTTTTTGCAATATGAAACTGACTATCTGTACATAAGTAAGTTAATAAGAATGCAATAAACAAGATTTATAATCATTTCGCATTTTATAGTCAGATGTATTGTGTATTATTTTATTTATTAAAAGGAATCAAAAAAAATGAAAACATTATACTTTTCTATCTTTAGGTGTATCTGCAAATATTAACGAAATCAATGTAGAATCGAATACTTCTTTTGCCAGTGTTGAACACACATCGGGCTCAACAAAAAGCTTATCTACATCAACCCAACCCTACCGTAATAGTTGATAGTTGATAGTAGTTATAGCAACTTCTTTGTCAGTTTTATATCGGGAAATCAATTCTGTAAAGAGCGAGGTCATAAGCGAGAAATCACTGGCAGCACAGTGAAGTGTGGTGAGGATGAATATGAGTATGCGGAATATGACTGGTATGGTAGCGCATGGGTTTCAAAAAATACTGGTAGTAAAAATCAGTGTTATCCATTGTACGCTAGTATAAAGTGCGGTAACTAACGTAAACAAACAGCTCAGTAACAACTGAGCTCTTATTCCATGGCGCAAAAGTTCCTCCAATTAATATCAACATAGTTCAACTCATCATTAATCACATATCATCATTAAAATAATAGCCTTATATCAATTTGCATTAAATGATCACTTCTTTAATAACACAGATATTACACAACCATTAGTTTTACAAATAGCAGATATTAAAAAGCCCTGCATTTGGCAGGGCTGAGATAATAGAGACTTATGTAATTTGCCTTTATTAGATGACTTTAAAACTCGTAGCTAAAGCTCACGCTTAATTCTCTAGGCGTTTCTTGAGAACGAATTAGCACATCATTTTGTTCTACTTCAAAGTTTTGTCCCAACATATTTTTCACTTTAAGTGTTATTGTGGTATTAAACGTTGGGTAATAACTATAAACCATGTCTAACGAGTTTAAAGGTTGTTCGTAAGCGTCATCAAAGTTATTAACACCCGCAGCTAAAATACGATCACCAAATACATTGTAGATAACAGATGCTTGATGCATGCCATCATGTGAATCGTAATTCAGTTGCAAGTTGGCAACATACTTTGAATGGCCCGTCATACGTCGCTTTAGGTTCGTGAGATCGCCACGCTGTTCTTCTGCAATTTCAACTTCTGAATCACTGAGCGTTATATTTCCAGAAGTAAAAAAAGCGCCCCCTAATAAATCACTGTGCAACTCAGTTAACCATTCAGCTTCAATACCGTAAACATAGGCTGTTTCTGCATTGTCAAACTGCAGAGTAAAACGGCCGTCGCTTTCTGTTAATAGTGCTTCGATTGGTTTATCGATATCTTTATAGAATGCGCCAACTGAGTAATTATCGCCATTGTCCATATAAAACTCGATACGTGCATCAAAGTTATCTAGGTAACTAGATTCTAAGAATGGATTACCAAGCGTTCGATAACCTGTCAGCGGATCTTGGAATTGAACAGGGCTTAGCTCTCGCAAATCAGGGCGTACAACCGTGTTGCCATAACCAAAACGAACTTGATACGATTGCTGACTATATGTCATAGATAACGAAGTAAAATACTCATCTTCCATCACACTTGCTTGTTCTATCGCATCTGCACTTAATTTATCAGCCAATAAAGCAGGATCGAATGCTGAGCGAGAAAAAGCAAGCGCAACTTGGCGGAAGTCCTCGTAACGCACACCACCGCTTAAACGCCAATCTTGAGCAAACGTTACGTCAAAAGAGCCGTAATAAGCATCAATCATTTGCGCTGCTAAGTAATCATCAGCTGTTGGTTCTTGGAACAATAACTCGACATCCGTTGAATCAACAACAGCATCGTTAGCAAAAAAACTACCAATTGACAGTGCTTCTTCTTCACTTTGTGCTAGATCTAAAGACTGAGTTTGGTTAAAACGATAGTTAAAAAAGTCAGTGCGGTAATCACGTGTTTTTTCAACAAAATAACCACCACCCGCAATTTCTACTTCGGCGTTATCAAAGTAAAAAACTTTGTTTACATTAACGCCCCAGTTTTCTACATCGTCTTCAAGCTCTACAAATCGATACAAATAAGGATTACCACCTAAGCTACCATTGTAAAAAGTACGTTGATATTTGCCATCTAAGTACTCATCACGAACCGTTACTTTAAGCTCACCAGGTATACTTGTAGTCGCTGTTGAGTCAGTATACTGCCAATCTACACCAACACCTTCAAGAAAACCCCAATCTAAATTGTGCATTCCACGAAGCTGAAGTATTTCAAGTTCTCGTTCCTCAAAAGAGGTTAAGTGACTACGCTGCAACTGCCCAGCATCAATACTTAATGACTTTGAAGGTTCTTGGTAAAGCGCAACAGAGGCTTCATCTTCAGAATCTCGTAACATCATATAAGTTGCTGTTAAATCGTGACCTCCAATTTTATAACCTAAATTTAGAGAGCTATTTAACTTTATATTATGCTTGGTTGACACTTCTTTCTCTGTTGCAGAGTAACAAGTAAAGTCATCTTGTGAACATGAGGACTCAGATGCGTCAACAGAAGAAAGTACAGCGCTAAACTTCTCAGCATTAGACCATTCATTTTCATAGGCAACTGACGCTAAGAAACCAAACGAGCCGTCTAAGCCAAATAAGTTATCAAAACGGTCGCCATACACAGCTTTAATACCGGCATCAGGATTTAAACTTTCTTTTTCCAAGCCAAAATCTCTTGGCAATGCTTTTGCTAAACTTTTATTTAAGTCTATCGCGGCAGCTTGGCCAATATCAGCCCCCTGACGTCTTGACTCTACATCTCTGATATTTCTATACGAAATATCAGACAGGCCATTGATATAGGTATTTAACGCAGTCTTAACTGAACCAGGTAATGCGCGTGTACCATCATCTTTACCTAACCAATCATCACTGCCACCATTATATGTATAGCCTTCGTCGTTTGTATCTTTATAACTGGCACCAATTTCGACTTTAAATAAAGTATCATTTGGAATGCTCTTGGTTCTGATATTAACGTCACCACCACCAAAAGCCGCAGGCATATTTGGTGAATAGGCTTTTTGTACAGCCAAGGATTCAATAATACTTGATGGGAAGATATCAAGTGGAATTACATTTCGTGTTAGATCCGGGCTTGGAACTACCGCGCCATTTAAACGTACGCTAGAGTAACGCTCACCTAAGCCACGGACATAGATAAACTTATCGTTAACTAATGATAAGCCTGTAACACGGCGAAGTGCAGAAGCTGCATCACTATCACCCGTTCTAGATATTTGCTCTGAACCCATTATATCAGCGACAAACGCCTGATTTTTACGCTCATCAATTACGGCACTAGCACTGCCTTTAAGGCGCGTACCTGTTGCAACAACTTCTTCTATCGCGTCTTCATTTATTATTTCTTGTGCCTGATCAGCGAAAGAATGAAATGAAGAAAAAAGGGAGAGCAGAGATAAAGTTATTAGATTGGTTTTAAACTGCTTTTGATGTTTCATATTTATATCCTCTAAACCTAAAATTCCCTTAAAAAAGGCGCCGTAGCGCCTTATAATTAGAGCCGGTCTAGATTAATTACTAGCGCGTTGTAAAGATGCGGCAACAAAATCAGCCCACTCACTTGATTCACCGTCTTTAAGTGCACCAATATAGCCTGCGTTAGTAAAGAAAGAGTTAACTTCACTCATGTCTTTAGCTGTTGTAGCTACTGCAGTGCCTTGTGAATCAGTAATAGTTGCAGCTGTTGAAACACCATCAGCACCAAGTACATTTGCAAAATCAGCAAAACCAATTAACTGGTTATTCTCGCCACCAGTAAACCAAGAAGCAATATCAAAACTTGCTAATGCGCCAGTTAAAGGTGTATTTACGTCTTCAAAATTCTTACCACAAGCAAATATTGAGCTCATAAATGCGATATCGCCATTATTTGCATTCGCATGCACACCAGCATCCCCTGATTGGTCTTTTTCATTATATAAATCAAGACAACCAGCACCATCTACAGATGAAGAGTTTACAAATAGCATATTAGCTAATTGCGCTTTACCCCATTCTTTCATTTCCATACCAGCACCAGTACGACGCCCTTCAGCACCTTGGTCGCCAGTAGTTACAACCGTTGCATTAGCAATTGTTGGATTAGAAACAGTTGTTACTAAATCTTGTGCATCTGCTGATAATGGATCTACCTTAGCGCCATCTGTTTCAAAGCCATGGTTTCCATATTCATTTGAACGTACAAGAATAAATTGTCCATAGCCTTTCCAGCCTTCATCCCAATCAATACCATCATCACCTGTATCAGTAATAACAATATGTTTAAGGTTAACGCTACCACCAAAAAGCTCTATACCATCATCAAAACCATTATGAACATGCACGTAATCAATCGTTGTGCCTGAACCTACAGCATTAAGGGTTAAACCATTAAGCTCATCGCCTTCAACACCAAAACCCGCATATTTTATAACTATATGCTTAAGGATACCGCTGCTATCTTGCGGATCATTACCACCATAATACGATACAATACCTTCAGCAGCGTGGTTACACATATCTTGTGCCGCAGCTGCAGCCGTACAACGGATAGAATGGCCTCGGCCATTTACCTGAACGCCACCCCAATCACCAATTTGTGCGGTTGTTGCATCATCGCCATCAACTTCTTTGATGCTTGTGAAAATAATTGGCTTATCTACTTCACCAATTGCTTCAATATTTGCACCACGTGCAATACGAATAAAACTCTCAGGCTTAGTAAAAGCTATCGTCGCGCCAGCTTCAATAGACAATGTAGGACCATTGCCATCAATTGTAGCGCCTGTTGATGTGTCTACATCATCACCAATAAATAATGCACCTTCAAATACATGTGCGCCGCCACTGCTTAATGCAGGGATAACAAAAGAGCTGGTAATTTCTTTCGCATTACTTGCAAATGCTTGACTGTAAACACAGTTAACACCCTTTGCTTCACCTGTAAATGTAGCTCCATCTAATGTATATGTAGCGCAACTTAATGTATCACCACCATTATCACCACCTGGGTTAGTCACTGAGTTGTCTACACTATTATCTACACTGTTATCAACTGTTGTAGGTGTAACATTAATATCACCACCGCCACAGCCAGCGAGTGTAATTGCAGTAGCCACAAGGCTGACTTTAAATAAACCAGATAATTTCATTGTTCACTCCGTTAAAGTATTTAATTATTTTGTTAGCGCATTAAGTAAAACTCAAGTCACTTTAAAACACGAAAAACATGCTTTAAGGTCACTTGAGCTTTAGAACGAGGACTACAATACGGGAGGTGTATGACAATACAGTTACACTTTAATAAACATAAAGTGACAATATAATTTATTTAAATAACAATTTGTTAGGAATATTTAGAACGAAAAAAACCGCCCTGAGGCGGTTTTGGTGTTGCGATTATAAAACGAGTTTTTTAATAAAATCGTTGAAGTTAAAATGGCATTTTTTAACGCCATATTTACTTATAACAAAGCGGTGCGTAATGTTTCAGCATGCAATTTTTCACGCTTCACGTATTTGATCCATTGTTCAGCTAATCGCTGCGATTTTTTATGCTTCTCGGCTTGTTCGAATGCTAAAATAGACGCATCAAAGTTTTGTAAACTATATTGCGCCATACCTAAAGCAACATAAGCATTTGATTCAAAATCGAGTGAGCCTTTATCAAGCGCCGTTCGGGCTGCATCAGCGGCATCTTCAAATTGCTCTAAGTTAACAAGTACTTCAGCCATACGTTGATCGTACTTACCGTGATCCGAAAGCTCTGCCGCTTTAGCAAAGTAAGTAACTGATTTATTATCTTCTTTTGCTTGGACCATGGCTTCTGCGATGAATGCATAATTCTTCGCAGACTTTTCAGCAACGCCTGATTCAATCGCTTTACTCATCACATCAGCCGCTTTAAACGCTAAACCGTTGTATAAGTAAACTTGGGCAAGTTGACGTAAATCTGATTTTGACGTTAAAAAACCTTGCTGGTAAGCGGCTTCAAGTACGGCTAGTTGTTGTTTTTCTTTACCCGTTTCACCGTACATACCGCCAAGTTGCACCCAGTATTCAGGCTTGTTATAAAGCTTTACCATACGCTCAAGTACAGCAACTACATTCTCAGTTTGATTAAGTGAGTAATACATGGCGCGTTGCAGTACTAACCAGTTTTCTTTTGGCACCTTGCCTTCACTATCACTTTGGGCAATCGCTAAGTTAATATTATCAATGCCTTTTTGGTAATCTTTCAACTGATAATACGCTTGTGATTTAAGGACATAATAGGCATCAGTTTTAGGCTTAGTGTTAATTGCATCCCACTTAGCTAAAAAATCAATGACTTTATTATAATTACTGTTTGCCATCGCTAATTGCGCTAAGCTAAAAGTAGTGCTAACACGTAATGTTTCTGGAATACCTTCTTCTGCTATCACCTTTTCAAATGATGCAATTGCTTTAGGCAAATCATTTTCGTTGTAATAAATAAAGCCATAAAAATTATGCATCATGGCAATTTCATAGGAGTTCATGCTAGAAGAACGTTCTTTGATGCTATCAAGCGCCTCAAGTCCTGCTTTAGCGTCGCCATCATCGGCTAACTTTTGTGCACGAGCCAATTGGCTATACACTTTTTCACGTAGCGCAGGCACTTTCGTGGTTTTTTGCTCTTGTGCGTAAACGCTCGCAAGCGTGACTCCTGGTAACATGGAGACTAAACTTGGCAGCGCAACACTGGCTCCTATCGCAAAAGTACACACTAATGCTGTTTTTAATAATTTCATAATCGCAATCCTCTGTTTCTAGCCGTTAATTTGGAAAGAAATTTTGTTCTGTACACCCGCAACTTCAACCGCTTCACCATCGATCACGCGTGGTTTATATTTAAATTTAAGTGCCGCATCCATAGCTGCTTGATCAAACAATGATTCAGGCTCAGCTTTTACTACCTTTGCATCACGAACAGTACCTTGCTTAGTCACTGTAAACTCAACAATCACATAGCCTTCAATGCCCCGTGACAATGCTCGACGCGGGTAAACAGGTGCTACTTTTACAATCGGTAGATATTCACCATCACTAGAGTCAAGAGCTAGACCACCACTGAGACTCACGTCAGCATCAACACTGGCACCAAAGTCAAAGTTAGACGCTGCTGCATTTGGATCACTATTTTGCATTTGCGGTGAATCCATTGGCGGCGGAGGCTCTTTCGGCGTTGGCGGCTTTTGTGGTTTACGTTCTTTCTTTTGTACCGTTTCTTCTTTTTTAAGCCTTACAAAATCAAGTACATTGCCTTTAGCTGGCTCAGTCATCGCCCCTTCACCACCGGTGATAAGCGCTTGCATGCCCAAAAACAACATAAAGGTCACAACACCGGCAACTAATAATGCTACTAAATAACGCATTATGGCTTCCTTAGGCTTTTTGTGCCGCGATAGACACATCAAATACACCTGCGGCGCGTGCTGCATCCATCACTTTAATAAGGGTATCTGTAGTGGCTTTTTTGTCAGCCTGAATAACCACACTACCTTGTGGATTTTCTGCTTTTAAACGCTCAATGTTTGCTTGCACAGCACGCACATCGATTTGACGTTTATTGATCCAAATTTCACCTTGATCTGAAATCGCAACTAGAATATTTGCACGCTCTTTCTTAACGGCTGTTGCCGCTTCTGGGCGATTTACATCGATACCTGACTCTTTAACAAAAGAGGCGGTTACAATGAAGAAAATAAGCATGATGAACACAACATCAAGCATCGGGGTCATGTTTATTTCTTCAGCTTCATCTTCTTGAAAAAGGCTTCCTAATGGGGCTCTCATTTTATTCTCCTGATTGTATGTGGCTTTCGCCACATACTAAAAATTGTTGTTTAATGGTCTAAAACCATGCTGTCTTCAAGTAGGGCTACTTCGCGCTTTGCTTTGCGTTGTAAGTACGTAGAAGCAAATACACCAGATAACGCACCAACCATGCCTGCCATTGTCGGGATAGTCGCTTTCGATACACCTGATGCCATTGAACGCGCACTGCCCGTTCCGGTAATCGCCATCACATCAAACACTTCTATCATACCTGTTACCGTACCGAGTAACCCCAGCAGCGGACACAAGGCAACCATCACATTGATCAGCGCTAAGTTGTTGTTTAACTTCATCCCAGCGCGTGAAATAGTTGCTTGGCGTATTTGCTCAGCGTTCCAGCTATTACGCTCATCGCGCCCTGTCCAACTACTTTTAATGGCATGTTTGTAACTACGAAAACCATTAAAAAAATAAATAAATCGCTCGAGTATCAATAACCACATCGCGAAGATTAACACTCCGATGACCAACAGAACTTGGCCACCAGTGTCGAGAAAATCACGGATAGCATTGATTGAGTCAATCAATAGCACCATGGGTTATGCTCCCTTTTCGCTTCGCTCAGCGATAATACCTGCGCTTTGTTCTTGCAAAATAAGCAGCAAGTTTTTAGAGCGAGTATTCAATAAGGTGTATAAAAATACCGTTGGGATTGCCACAACTAGGCCAAGTACCGTAGTAACAAGCGCTTGTGAAATACCACCAGCCATTAGTTTAGGGTCACCTGTACCAAACAAGGTGATTGCTTGGAAGGTATTGATCATACCGGTTACCGTACCAAGTAGACCTAACAATGGAGCAACGACCGAGATAATCTTAATGAGCGTTAAGTTGCGGGTGATTTTTGGCATTTCACGTAAAATCGCTTCACTTAATTTAAGCTCTAAGGTGTCGTATGCTACATCTGGGTATTGATCTTTGACTTTCATTACACGACCAAGTGGATTGTCATCACGTGGCACCGAGTCTTTAAGTTGACGACGGATTTTGCTGCCCATTAGCATCAATGAAACAAATCGTTCAATAGCGATAATTAAAGCAAGTAAGCCAACGCCTAAAATAACGTAACCTACCGCACCACCTTGATGTACTTGCTCTGAAGTATCAGGTGCTTGTACCAATAAACCAAGGATAGAGCCACCGGTTGGGTCAAGCGCAAATTGTACAGTGCCTGATTTAGCTTGTTGTAAATCACTCGCCGTTGAGGTGTAACGGCCAACAGGCTGACGGGTAAGCTCACTTAACGTATTGGTGCTGGTGTTATAATCAAGGTACTTACCTTCTGAAATTAAGTTAAAAGCCCCCACTCGCATAACTTCTTGCTTAGCTTTGTTGCCGCCTTCTACAATTACATCTGTTGTAAAACGTGACACTTTACCTTGCTCAGTCATTTCGCGTTGCAGTTCAAACCATACTTTTTCAATGTCTTCGATTGATGCAAGTTTAGAGGTCGAGCCCATTTTTTGAGCCAATTCATCCATAAAAGCACCACGACCAGGTAGCTGTGCAGACACTACTGACGTTGCAAATTTATTACTTGAATCGCCAGCCACTTGTTGCAGCACACCAAAAAGTTCTTTCAATGAACCCATACGCTTAGATAATGTATCGGTTAGGTTAGCAAGTTTTACTTCATTTTCTTCGAACTGTGTTTCAAGACGCTCAGACTCAACCAGCATTTGATTACGTTTTGCTTGAGTGTTTTTAAGCATTTGCACTTGTTCATTTTGACGTGCAGCAAATTCTTGCTCACGTTGTTTATTTTGTGCTGATTGCTGTGTTTTACCTTGCTCAAGTGTTTTTAATAACGAGTCTAAATCCATAGCTTCAGCAGCAAAGCTGTTGCCCGCAAAACCAAGGGTGGCACCAAATAAAGCAATTTTGGTCATTTTTGTAAAAAGTTTCATTTTAACCTCTTAATCCGCAGCGTGTACTGGCAGTGTTAACATATCTGGGGCAAGTTGCTTACGTGCAATACGTAAACCTTTACTAATTTGGCTGATTGTTGAGTCATCCAGGGCAACAAACTGTTTGCTTGTTGTATCCCATGAGCCTGCTTTTTTACCATCACGAGTAAGGTAAATAAGTTCTAAACGACCAATGCGTAAGAAATCGACTTCACGCTCTTGACCATCAACATCTAATAACGCGGTATAAGCTTCGATGGTACGGCCGTAATCAACTTCAACTTGGTACGCTTCTAAAACACGGCGGAATTTTTCACTTGAATTAATGTCAGCACGGTTCATCATGTCTTTTAATGACGCTAAACGCTTTTCACGTTCATCGGTTAAAAATGGCACATCAAGAGCAACAAATTGCTCAAGGCCTGTGATCATGCGTAGCATTAATGGGGTAATTTGACGTTCAATAATAGACACTTGATCCATAGATAAGTTAATGGCTTCCATTTCACTCATTTGGTTACTAAGCTGTTTGCTTAGTTGTGCGTTATAAACCGTTAAACCATCAATTTCTTTATTGAGGGTTTTAAACTGTTGTAAACGACCCTGCATAGAGTCTGCAATCTTGTCTATTTTTGTTTGTGATTGCGCAGCTGATTGGTTAATTTCACTGCTTTTATCGATAACCTTATTTAAATCATTTGCTTGCACTGTTGCACTCATGGCTACAATACTAGCTAATATCAATGGTTTAACGCCTTTCATCGCATACACCTTTACTCGTTAAATTAGCGGATTTGCTAGTTGCTTAATATCAATGAACGAGATTCTATAGGTGAAAAATGACAGAGGTGTTGCGCTAAAAAGTCCTTTTTATGACAACTGCCATAAATACAGCTTTTTACGTTAGATAAAGCAATAGTTTTTAATATTTAACAAGCGTGTACGCTTTAATGATGAGTGAAGTGAGATTAAATAAATTAATCGGCAAGTATACGATGAATGGTGCTGAGCACAGCATTTGCGTTGGTATAGTTTACGGCGATAGCAAAGTACTGCTGTTTATGACAAAGAACTAACGATGGAAAACCCTGCACAGGTAACTGCTGAACATACGCTAACTCTTGTTGAAACGCCTGTTCAAGTTGTTCACTTTGCAATATAGCTAAAAACTCATCAGCAGCAATACCTATTTGCTGTGCACAGCTAACGAGTGTATTAAGATCCGATGGGTTTTGTGCCGATAAATAATAACCCTGCTGAATTGCACCAAGCATAACCCGCTCTTTATTAAAATAACGTGCTGCAATCACCGCCCGACATGCAGGGTAAGTGCTGCGGCGTGGTTGACAGTTTTGCCAAAAATCAAAGTTAAATTTAGCACCGGTTTGCTGGCCAATACGCTGCCAAGTTTGTTGTAAAAACTGTTGCATACTTACTGGCATTGGCTGTTCGGAATCAGCAGCAAGGCCACCTACTTTATAAATAATATCAACTTCATTCGCTAAGGCGTCTTGGATTTTTTGCCAGCACTTTTGAAAACCCCAACACCAACTGCACATTGGGTCGTACACATATATAAGCTGACTATTATTCATTATTGGCCTGTTACTGTTCACTGGAAACAACGTTATTTAGCCCTTCATCCTTGGCTTACAGGTGATTCCGGCATCATTTATTTTATCTTTTTAGTTATCGCTGATTGCATTTAGACTTTAAAACGTAGCACCATTTTTTCAAGTTCATCAAATTGCAGTTTTAAACGAGTACACTCAGCTAAAGTGTTATTTAAGTTTAGCTGACCTTGTTGAGATAACTCACTAATTGTATGAATATCATTATCTAAAGAGTGTATTACCTGATTTTGTTCAGTGGTCGCATTTGCAACACTATGATTTACATCATCAATTGCTTTTATAGCTTTGGTTACTCCTGCCATTTGCTCACCGGCTGCTTGCGCTTGTTTTACAGTATTTTCGCTTTCAACTAAACTGGCTTTCATAACCGCAACGGCACTGCCTGAACCTTGCTGTAATTGGCTAACGGTATTTTCAATTTCTTGGGTTGATTGCTGAGTACGGTGAGCTAACTGGCGCACTTCATCTGCAACAACGGCAAACCCACGACCAGCCTCTCCGGCACGAGCGGCTTCAATTGCGGCATTAAGTGCAAGTAAATTCGTTTGCTCGCTGACTCCTTTAATAACTTCGAGTACTTGACCAATACTTGCAGAGTGTTCAGCAACACTACTAATAATTTGTTGTGCTTGTTCCATATTTTGCGATAACACACCAATGGCATTGATATTATCATTTAACGTACTTTGACTTTGTACTGACTGTGTATTCGCATCAGTAGCAAGGGTTGATGCATGACTTGCGCTGCTTGATATTTCAATCGCACTTGATGACAGCTGATTAATCGCTGTTGCAACGCTGTCTGTGCGTTTAGTTTGGTCACTGTACATTGTTAGCGTCGACTCTGTTTGCTCAACTAAGCTTTCCACTGAACGTTCAAGTTCAACCGTGGTCGTTTTTACTTGGTCAATTGAGGTATGAATTTTATCTATAAAGGCATTAAAGTAACCTGACAGTTCACCAAATTCGTCATCGTTTTCAATCTCTAAACGACGAGTTAAATCCCCCTCACCTTGGGCTATATCTTTAATTGCATCGTTTAAACGCTGCATAGGCCGCATCAAATAACGCAATGAAAATTGCATCATTAATATCGTCGCGATAACTCCCAAACACATATATATCGCAGCCATATTTCTAAATGAAGCCACTGATGAATAAGCAATATCTTTGTTGATCACCACACCTAAATACCAATCTACATTTTCAATACCTTTGATATGTGTAAATGATACAAGATGATCAATACCAGCGATTTCTTGCTCCACAAACTCAGCTTTTAAAGCAAGGTTTTTACCAAACAGCTTCGCCATACTCTGATCGTTTAATTTGATATCTGGATGGCTTAGAATGCGACCGTCACTGTCTAATAGAAAACCATAACCAAAACCTAAAAAATCAATTTCGTTGACTATTTGAGTGATGGTTTGCATATCGATATCGGCGCCGGCGACGCCACTAAAACGGCCATTATTTAAAATGGGCGCAACCGCTGAAATAGTTAGCTCATTGGTGGTTACGTCTATATAAGGAGTCGTAAACGCTGTGGTGGTTTTATTTTCTACCAGCTTATACCAAGGACGGATTGTGGCATCATAATCAGCAGGTAATACAACTGTTTGATCATTGAGTACAAAAGTACCATCAGGTTTGCCTATATAGGTGTTTTTAAACTTACCTGCCATTTCTGCGCTATTGAGTTGGCTAAGAGTTAATTCCTTAGTGTCATTTTGCTGATGCGTTTTCGCTACAGACTGAACGATTGCTAATTTATTATTGAGCCAATTAGCAATATTTTGTGAAACCGATTGAGAGCTTTCTTGTAATATTAGAGACAGTTGCTGCTGCGTTTGTGAGCGCATTGAAATAAAGTTATTGATGGTAAATAACCCCAGCACCAACACTAATACCACAGATGCTGCGATAGTTACCTTAGTGGTAAATTTTAGCGAGCTTTGCATGACACACCTATTTATTTTTTTTATCGTTGTTAGCTAACTACTTTTTAACAAAAATAACGCTATTTGTCTTATCTTATCGCCAACAGTTGCTATGTTATAGCCAAAAACAATAATAAAGCATGGTAAAAAAATTAGTTTAGCGCTTACTCCTATAACAAATTCATAAAGTAATTAATCGATAAGTAAAGACAGTCAATGTCGTAATTGCACCGAAAAAATAACAAACTCAAAATTGGAAGGTTCCAGTAATTTTTATAAACAATAGCTATTGAATACGTATTCAGTGCATATCCGTCGTTATTTTGTAATGAACTAAACTGCGAGGTTTTACTTTAGAGTGCGATTGATTCATTGAGAATAATAAGAAAATAAATGCATTTACAGTGCTGCAAATGCATTTATCTAAAGAGGTTTTACTATTAGCTTAGTTTATTTTTTGTTGCCACTTGCTCGCAAGTTTTACAACATTCAACCCGTACCAAGCGATAAAACAATAGCAAAGTGCTGGGATAATAAAACTAACTTGAATATTCATTGCATCAGCAACAACGCCTTGAATTAACGGTACTAATGCACCACCAACAATCGCTAAACAAAGCCAACCAGATCCTTTACTGGTTAATGAACCTAGCCCTTGAATAGCGACTGAGAAAATTGTCGGAAACAAAATAGAATTAAATAAACCAATCGACAGCACAGCATATAAAGCAACGTCACCTTCAGTGAAGATTGTAATTAAAAGTAACGCAATGACCGCAAATGCATTAAAAGCAATTGCTTTTGATGGTGCAATTTTTTGTAATGCAGCAGAGCCAATAAAGCGCCCTACCATCGCCCCGCCCCAATAATAGGCAATTAATGCGGCAGCGGTATGCTCTTCGAGCCCTGCAATATGAGCTTCACCGAAAAAGTTAACTAAAAAGCTACCTATTGCCACTTCACCACCAACATAACAAAAGATACCTAACACACCCATAACTAAATGCGGGGCTTGCGTTAAAGAATGACCTTTTGCTTTGCAATCGAGTTCTTCTTTGTGTGATTTGATTTCAGGTAATTTTAAAAATGCAAACACAACAGCAATAGTAAGCAGTGCTGCAGCAAGCATTAAATAAGGAATTTTTACCGATTCTGCTGTCGCCGCAGATGCAGTCAATGAGCCTGCTGCGCCAAAGAACAAAATGCCACCAACATAGGGCCCAATAGTCGTTCCTAATGAATTAAGTGCTTGCGCTAAATTTAACCGTGACGAAGCTGTTTTTTCAGGCCCAAGCGCCACAACATAAGGGTTAGCCGATACTTGTAAAATGGTGACACCACCGGCTAGTACAAATAATGCGGTTAAAAATAGCCAATATTCATGTACGACCACTGCAGGATAAAATAACATACAGCCGATAGAAGCCACAATAAGACCGCTAAGCACACCATTTTTATAACCAAATTTCTTAACCAATATCCCCGCTGGTAAAGAAACAATAAAGTAAGCACCAAAGAAGCAGAACTGCACTAACATCGCTTCCGTATAACTAAGATCAAACACCCCTTTTAAACGCGGGATCAGTACATCATTTAGTACTGTGATAAAACCCCATAAAAAAAATAGAGTTGTCATTGCAGTCAAAGGTAACAGGTAATTATTATTTTGCTGCGGCTGCTCAGTGACAAACGTTTTATTTGTATTTATTTCACTCACGTGATTTTCACTCCATTAACAAGTTGTGTGTGATTCTACACATTAGTATAAAAAAATCACAAAAATTAAATTGGAACGATCCATGCATTGATATACAACAGTAACAAATAGTTACTAACGTGACACGTATTTTTGAAACACATAACAGCAGAGTTACTCACGACGATTGATACCACAGTAAATATCAATTTACTGTGGTATCAATCGCAAAGTATTAATCCTGCTTTTTGTTACATTTAGAAATAATAGGTAAGTAACGAAGAACCTTCATATCAGGATCAACGACTACGTGATCATCTGGATTGATATTTAAAATAATTTTTCCGTCTTGCGGATAATAAACATCCTCTTTACCATTGATAGAGATAGGTAAAGGCATAGGAAAAGGCTTATTATTTAAAGATTTCACATCCCAGTTAAGTGTAATAACTCCATTCACTTGTCGTTTATTTAAGATTGGTAGCTCAGCTTGCTTTAAATAAATATCGAATAGCCAATTATAATTATCACCTGTTAGTTTGTTTACAATATCAATAAACTGTTCTGTATTACGATATCGTGGTTTTATTGGATACTTTATGTCTGAGGTATTATCGATACCATACAATAATTCTCGTGTTGCACGCCAGAATAACTGTTCTCCAATTAACCAACGTAATGTATGTAACGTCCAGCCACCTTTACCATAAATATCCGAGTTAAATGCTTCATCAGAAGTAACTTCTCCTTCACGAACAACTGGCTGACAATTTTTTAACCCCAAATACGATTTGTACATCGTATAGCTATATGCGGCATTGCCAAATTTATTTAAGCTGTAAGCAGGCTGCATGTAAAAACCAAAGCCCTCATGAAGCCAGGCATCATTTAATCTCTCATGGGTCATTAAGTTCCCAAACCACTCATGTGCTAACTCATGCTGTAGTAGCCAATCATAGCCATTTTCATCACGTTTATACTTTTTGCCATAAGCATTAATCGTTTGATGTTCCATACCTAAATGAGGTGTTTCAACAAAACCTAGCTTTTCATTCCCCCATGGATAAGGACCTAAATGACTTTCAAAAAATTGTATTTGATTGAGCAAATCAAAATCGATCAAATCCTCTGCTTTTTGCTTGTTTTCAGGTAAAACCCAAAACTCAATAGGTACCTGTGTACCATTAATACTGGTATATGATTTTTGAATACGTTCGTAGTTACCAATGTTTAAAGCTATATTATAATCACTGGCGGGAACTGATAACAGCCAATCAAATTGTACCTTATCATTTTGCAGCTTTTTGACATCTTGCAGCACACCATTAGTCACGGCACTAAGACCGTTAGGAACAGTTAAACGAATACGCATTGAATCTGCTTTATCACTAAAATGATCTTTGCAGGGCCAAAATAAATCGCACCCTTCTCCTTGTACAGCTGTTGCAATCCATGGTTTTCCATCTGGTGACTTATCAAATACAAAGCCACCTTCCCATGGTGCATTGTTCGCAATATGTGGCTTCCCTGAATATTGAACTGCAACATCAACCAATTCACCCGGCGTTTTAACTTCTCCTAAGTTAATCGTAATAATACCACCTAGCCTTTTATAACTTGCGCTCTTTCCAGCTACAGTTACATCACTGATATTAAATCGACTGTCTAATTTTAGTTCTACATATTGGTTTGCTTTAAGCATTAAAAATGAGGTTTTACCAATACCGGCTATTTTTTTATCCGTAGGAAAAACTTCTAACTCTAAATCATAAAACTTCACATCACTACTTAACGCAATATCTGACAAAGCTTGCCCCGTGTCTCCTACAATAGGATCTAATGGCACTTCGCTTGAGGTGCAAGCAGCTAATGAAACTGAACTTATAAGTACTGCAATATAATTAATTATACTTTTTCGAGAAAAAAGATTATTCATGATTATCCCATCTATTTTTATTATGAATTAGAATAGTCACATAACAACAAACAACATTCGATAATTTTGCGTTTAAACAACAAATTATCCATATAAAATTAATAATTTATATAATACCGTGCCCTCACTACAACCAACACTAATAGTGCTTTTCCTCGCTAGGCTACGCACTTTTATGATATCGTTTTACAAAACATAAATACTAAAGAACGTACCGCTTGGTACTGATACAAAAAAGGAATTTCCAAATGAACACCAAACTACTTGCTGGTTGCGCAATTGCTGTAGCGGCCGGTGCAATAATCTATACACAAACTGACAGTTCAACAGCCTCATTAGAACTTGCTCAACTTGATTACGTCCCTGCTGATACTGCTTTATTTTATGGTCAGCTAAAACCATTTCCCTATAGTAAATATTTCAATTTGATTCCAGATCAAATGAAAGGTGCAGACGATTTTACGCCATTGATCGAAAATTTAGCGGCAAGTAACGATAACAATGCACAGTTTTTAGCGTCTCTATTAGAGCAATATCAAACATCATTGTCATCTTATGAAACACTAAAAGCAGCCTGGGGATTCGCCGATGATTATAAAGCTCTAGCCTATACAATTGGTCTAATGCCAGTATTACGCTATCAACTGGAAGATGAAACGGCTTTATTTAATACAATTAATAGCTCAGCTGATAAAGCGGGAATTAACTTCACAACACAAACCATCGAAGGTGTTGACTACAATACGTACCCTTTAGTACTTGAGAATGATATTACATTAAACTTAATTGTGTCTGTTAAAGATAACTGGGCTACCATCACGTTTGATACAAAACTTAATACAATTAAAGATTTACGTCTCGCTTTAGCAATTGATAAACCAACAAAATCATTAACGCAAACCTCTAAACTTGAAAACTATATTACTAATTATTCATTTGATGGCCACTCTATTGCGTATATAGACCATGTTGAGATTGCTAATGCTATTACCGCTAGAACACCATCACGCCTAGGTGAAATGCTTGATGAACTATTAAAAGAATTGGGTGATCCAAATGCTTTAGAGGTAGCTAGAACACCACAGTGCCAAAATGACATTACCAATCTTGTTAGTTATTGGCCTGCATCAGTAACCGGTAGCACGTACATACAAGTAACAAACTCTGATGCTCATTTTAAAGCAGATGCTATTTTCCAAAGCACTGCTACAGATATTATTAAAACATTAAAATCTGTGCGAGGTTTTGTTCCTGAGCATACGACTAAACTTGACGGGCAAATGCTAAGCTTTGCTTATGGTGCGGATATTTCAAAAATTCCACCGCTTTTAAATATACTCTCAAGCACATTTAAAAAAGCTGAATTTGAGTGTGCACCTCTTGTTGCCTTACAGCAACAAACTCAAGACTCAAATTTAGCTGCACTATCAATGATGACCGCTATGGCTAATGGTATTCAAGGTGTCAGTGTAAGTATTCAAGATCTTGCTTTAGAAGCCGATGCTAATCAACTGCCGCAACTAAAAGCTTTAGATGCACTAATCACACTTTCTGCGACAGATCCTGATAATTTACTTTTTACTGCTAAAGGATTTTTACCCGCATTAGCGGGGCTTGAAATACCAGAAAACGGCGATGCAATTAGTGTCAATGCTGCAATTCCTTATCCTTTACCTGCTGGCCTTGATATTAGATTAGCTAAAAAAGGAAAGCATATTGTTTTATTCACTGGTGAAAAATCAGCGGCTATTGCAAATACATTATCAGAACAAGAGCTTGAAAAAAATGGATTTTTAACTTCCGCAGTTGACCTCAGCTCATTAATGACTCCTGTCATCGAAGTATTTAAAATGACAGGGCAAGTGATCCCGGAAGAACTTGAACAATTAAAAAATCAAACAATGTCTGTGTATTTTGCAACAGATATAAAAGATGAAGGGATTGTTATTAATTCAGAGATCAAAATTACTAAAAAGTAATAACTTTTTTGGAATTAAACGAAAAAAGGGGCATTAATTGCCCCTTTTTTCAATTGTTCAATTCAGTTTGTACTATTTCTGCCATATCATTTTATTATTGGTGTCGCGGCTTTGAATAATCGTTTGATCAGAACTTTCTACTCCACCGAGTTTCGCTTGTCGATCGTAAAGAACCACATTACAGGTAGCTGCTAAATTCATACAACCGATTGTGGGGATATACACCACTTCATCGCACCAGTTCAGTACATCTTTGCTAATTGAGCCATCTTCAGGGCCAAAAATATAAAATGCGTTTTCAGGATGAACAAACTCAGGCAAAGGGGTTGCACCTTCTATTAGTTCAATCACCACAACAGTCGCACCTGCGGGCTTTGCTGTTGCTAAATCGTCAACGCAAGTCAGGGGGATGCGTTCAGCAACATTTTTTGTGTCGGTATGAAACTTTTTAGCATTTAAATAACGCGTGCCAGTAAAAAATACTTGTTCAGCCCCATAGCAACCCGCAGCTCTTAACACTGCGCCAACGTTAGAGGGGCTTTTAGGATTGATCAAACCAATCTTCGCAGTCATTAATCGCAATCCCTCGTTGGCCAATCTGCTTCATACAGATCAAAGTCATCTAAAGCTACATCACAATCTTTTACTGTTTTGTCTTTTACAGAAATACCCAATGTATGCATTAGTTCTTTGCTGCCACCGTTATTTAGTGGATGCCAAGACGCTAAACCACGGCCTTCGTGCAAACGGCGGTAACTACAACTTTGCGGCATGAAGAAAATGCTGTCTAGGTTTTCTTTAGTTAATTTTACACATGACGGGACTAATGTTTGTCGATTTTCATACTCACTACAACCACACGTATTATTATCTAAGTATTGGCAA
The DNA here is from genome assembly GCF_014163545.1 of Pseudoalteromonas sp. SR45-6. NCBI lineage: Bacteria > Pseudomonadati > Pseudomonadota > Gammaproteobacteria > Alteromonadales > Pseudoalteromonadaceae > Pseudoalteromonas > Pseudoalteromonas sp. SR45-6. The sequence continues at coordinate 8,059 of NZ_JACJDM010000002.1, read as the reverse complement.
ACAATATTAGTAAAAATGAGTTCTTCACCATCGCGAAGTTGATCTGTGGCGGTAAACTCATCTTCATCTTCGCTGTCTATAAAGGTATTTAAACAGCATTTTCCACAGCCATCACAAATGGCTTCCCACTCATTTTGTGACATTTGCTCAAGTGATTTCTCAAGCCAAAATTGGTTTTCAAACATGGTATAACTCGGTGCCCCTAATAGCGCGCATTTTAGCTTAATTGAGCACCGCGCGCAAAGCTACATTCAGCTTTGCGCTATTTCAAGTTTAAAAGTTAGCGCTGCGTATCAACCCAACGTTTAATTTTCGCTTCTAGTATTGGCATCGGCAAAGCACCATCAATTAAAATTTGCGTATGAAACTCTTTAATATCAAATTTATCACCTAATGCTTGTTTACAATAATCTCGCAGTTCTTGAATTTTAAATTGCCCTAATTTATACGACAATGCTTGTCCTGGCCAAGCTATATAGCGCTCAACTTCTGCGGTTACATCACTCAAAGCCATTGAGGAATTAGCCAGCATATAATCAATACCTTGTTGACGAGTCCAGCCCTTAGCATGGAAACCTGTATCGAGCACTAATCGCATAGCGCGTAATTGCTCATCAGATAAACGGCCATACCACATATATGGGTCGGTAAATAAACCCAATTCTTTACCTAGGCTTTCAGCATATAATGCCCAACCTTCGGCGAACACTGTGTAACCACCAAATTTTCGAAACTCAGGTAATGACTGAACTTCTTGCTGTAAGGCGATTTGAAAATGGTGTCCTGGGGCTGCCTCATGGATTGACAATGTTTCGAGTAGAAACTTAGGCTGCGCTTTTAAATTAAAGGTATTAATATAAAAAATTCCTGGACGAGAGCCATCCGGCGCAGGTGATTGATAAGATGCTCCTGCCGCAGACTCAGCACGAAAATCTTCAACCGCTTTTACAACGTAATCAGCTTTGGGGGCAATGTTAAATAATTTAGGCACACGCGCGTCAATTTTTAACTTTACGGCTTCATAGGCCGCAATTAATTGCTCAGGTGTATCAAAATAAAACTCATCAGAATCTCGTAAATGAGTAAAAAACTCACTTAAACTGCCTTTAAAACCAACGGTTTCCTTTACTGTTTTCATCTCATTAAGGATACGCGATACTTCTTTTAAACCAATTTCATGAATTTCATCAGCAGATAAACTCAAGGTGGTGTTTTTCTTTATTTGGTATTCATACCATGCTTTACCATTTGGTAAATCGCTATAACCTACTGTTGCACGGCTATTTGGTATATAAGTGGTCGCTAAAAACTCGCTCATTTTTGTATACGCTGGGACCAACTTATCCATAATAAGTGCACTATATTGGTCTGTGAGTTGTTGCTTTTGCGCTGCTGTGAATTGCTCTGGAAGCTGCTTTATCGGACTATAAAATAAAGATTGTTCTGCACTGGTAACTATATGCGCTTGAAATTGCGGTAATAACTTTTCAGCTAATGGCTTTGGTAAAACAATGCCTTCATTTACCCCTTGCTGCATAGCATCTTGCACACTGCTTAACCAAGTTACAAAACCTTCAGCACGCGCGACGAAATTTTCATAATCTTGGTAGCTTGCAAATGGCTGCGCACTTTGCGCCGATCCAAAGCCTGCAAACGTATTGTGAGCGCCAGACATTTGGTTAATTGGTAATAAGTAACTCGGGAATTGAAAACCTTCGATTGTTAATGCTAAATCCCGTGCCAGTATTTCATAACTTAATAAGGCTTGACCGGTTAACTGCTGCTGGTCAATCGCCGCTAAACGTTGCTGATAATCTTTATAAAAAGCAAGCTGCTGAGCTCGGTTTTGCTCGGTAATCGGTGCTGTAAATTGGTTGTTGTATTGGTTATAGCCAATATAAGTTGCATCAAGAGGGCTAAATTGCAACGAATCAACAAAGTACTGCTCAACCAAGCTATTTAATTGTTGTGTTGTTGCGCTGGCAGTTTCACTTGTTAATGCTGATTGTGGCTTGTTTAAATTATTATTAGCCGTATTTGAACACGCAGACAAAGCGCTGAGTACACCAGCGACAAGCAAGGTTAACTTAAATTTTTTCATAATGATCCCTGAGTATAAGTAGTTAGCGCAAGTATGCAGCTTTCAAATCGCTAAATAAAGAAAATACGATACTTATCGCGTTTTGTTTACAGCCTAAAAACTGCTTGCTACATTGCTATATTAAATAATCAAAAATTAGAAAATAAATGAATAAATTATCACTTTCTGTCCCTTTGGGCTTATTGTGTGTCAGCGCTTTTAGCGCACAAGCAACAACATACGTTAGTGCTAAAGCAATGCTAGACGTTAATAATGGCAAGCTTATTAATGCACCGCTTATTCAAATCGATGACGGTATCATTACTAAAATCAGTAGTGGCACCATGCCAACCTTACAACAAGGTGATGACCATATTAAGTTGCCCGAGTTAACCATTCTGCCTGGCCTGATGGATATGCACGTACACTTAACCAGCGATCCAACAGTCCCTCGTAGTGAACGTATCGGTCAGTCAGTGCCACGTAAAGCGATTAAAGCGGCCTATTTTGCAGAAAAAACCTTAAAAGCGGGCTTTACAACTTTACGTAACGTGGGCGCCGAAGGTTACAGTGTCATTGCAGTACGTGACGGCATTAATGCAGGCGATATTATTGGCCCACGCATCTGGGCTGCTGGTCCCTCTTTGGGTGTAACGGGTGGTCACTGTGACAACAACCGTCTACCTCCTGAAATGAAATACACTGCCGAAGGTGTGGCTGATGGCCCATGGGCTGTTCGTGCAAAAGTACGCGAAAACATTAAGTACGGTGCCAATGTTATTAAGTTTTGCGCCACTGGGGGAGTATTTTCCAAGGGCACAAAAGTAGGTATTCAACAGTATTCATTAGAAGAAATGACTGCCATTGTTGATGAAGCACATATGCGCGGTTTAACGGTTGCTGCACATGCACATGGTACCAGTGGTATTACCGCAGCCATTAAAGCCGGTGTAGACAGTGTTGAACATGTGAGTTTTGTTGACGATGAAGCAATTAAACTGGCAAAAAAACACGGCACTTGGTTTTCAATGGATATTTATAACACTGAATATACCCTCACGTTTGGTGAGCAAAATGGTGTAGCCGAAGAAAACCTAGCAAAAGAGCGCCAAGTTTCTAAAAAACAGCGTGATAGTTTTAGCCGAGCAGTAAAGGCTGGCGTAAATATGGTGTTTGGTACTGATGCGGCTATTTATCCTCATGGCGATAATGCCAAGCAGTTTTCGCGCATGGTTGAATTTGGCATGACACCATTGCAAGCTATTCAAGCAGCCACGATCAATGGCGCTAAGCTGCTAAGAGTTGAAAACCAACTAGGGCAAATTAAAACAGGTTTTGCAGCAGATATCATTGCCGTTAAAGGCAACCCATTACACGATATTTCTCTTTTAGAGAATGTTGAATTCGTAATGAAAGCAGGAACAAAGTATAAATAATTAATAGCTGGGGGCGTTATGCCCCCTCACTCATTTTAAGTAGTTACAACACGTCAATGTAAATCAACAGAAAACAAAAGGTAACAAATTTGCATAAATAAAAATAATTTGCCCGTTCTAGGTAATTAACACTTGAAATACAAATGCAACACATTATCATTGCGAAAAACAATTCAATGATAACATTTTATGACAACCCATAAACTTTCACTACTTACCCTCGCCTGTTTAACGTCTTATAGCACTTTAGCTGCAGAGCAATCAGATATAGAACGTATCTCCGTTTATCAAAAGCAAAACTCTGTGGTACTTAACTCTGGTTTAGCCACTAAATCTGATATGTCGTTAATGGAAACACCTGCACCAATCGTGGTGGTTGACCAAGAACTGATAAATTCCCAAGGTGTAGATAACTTACAAGATTTAGCACGTAATATTAGTGGCGTAACACAAGCCGGTAATAACTACGGCATTGGTGATAACTTAGTGATCCGTGGCCTAGGCGCAAACTACACCTACGATGGTATGTACGGTGGTGCAGGTTTAGGCAACACCTTTAACCCGACTCGCTCATTAACCAACGTTGAAGCAGTAGAAGTACTTAAAGGTCCTGCAACCGGTTTATATGGCATGGGCAGCGCCGGTGGTGTGATAAACCTAATTGAAAAGAAACCAGAGTTTGAAGCTAAGCACACAGTTCAAGCTGAAGTAGGCCAATGGAACACTTACTCGCTATCGTTTGATAGTACTGACGCGATCACAGATAACCTTGCATACAGAGTGAATGCAAAAACCGCGCGCAGTGACGGCTATCGTGATTTAAAAGATGACCGTGATGAGATCTACGGCGCATTAAAATATGTAGTTAGTGATCGCCAAAATATTATGATCTCAGCCGCTTATATTAAAGATGCAATTGCAGTTGATTCCATTGGCCACCCTATCCGTATTTATAATGCGCAGTCGGTAAATGGTAAAACCGCCGGCCAAGTGACTGCGGATGATTTAGTTAACGATCCAACCTCAGCGGGGCTGCAACTCTCTGATGCACAACGTGAACAACTCGCTAATTCACTTGCCGCTAACGATGGTTTAACGCCGTATAAATTTGGTCATCGCGGTATTATATCTCCGATGGCAAAAGATAATGAAGGTGAAGAGCTACGCTTTAAACTCACTCATAATTATTACTTAACGGATGACTTATTTTTAAATCAGCAATTGCAATACCGTAATTATGAGTCAAGCTTTGCCAGACAAACAGGTGCCTATAATTATGTGTATTGGCAACGCAACGGTGTGATCAATGCTGATCCTCGTGCACCATTGGTGGTTGATGATGTACTTTATCCATTTGCAGCACGGCGCCAAGAATATCGCCAAGTAGAGGCTGATGAAAAGTCATGGCAATACTTTGCAGATTTACGCTATGACTTTAGTTTAGGTGATATTGATAACGAATTCTTAGTCAATGCAAACTACGAAGACCGTGATATCCGTTTTACGCAATACTCTATTTGGGATAAAGACTATATTCTAAAAGATAAAAATGGCGATGTAACTTATCAAGGCTCTTTACCTTATATTTTAGATATCCGTAAGCCCAATTGGAGTGATGGCCAGTTTAATGATTACGATCCGCTTAAAACCAGTAATTACAGTAAAAAAGTGCAAGCATGGGGCTTAGGGCTGCAACATGTTGCTTATATCAATGACACTTTCACAACTCGTATTGGTGTGGCATACAACGAAATTACTCAAAAATATGAACATTTAGGTGTTGATGCCCGTTACCGCGCCAGTGCAGCTGCTGCAACCCCAGAAGCTAGCACTTCAGATAACGGCTTAACCTATAACTTAGGCGCGACGTACAAACCAAGCGATGATGTTTCTATTTTCATTAATCATTCAAAAGGCCGCACCGCGTATAGCGTTTTAGGCTCTGTGGCAGGTAATGAAGCCGACCGTGAAGATGCTGAGTCACTGAGTACTGATTTAGGTATTAGAATGAAAGGCTTTGACGATCAGCTACTCGCCTCACTAGTCGTATTTGATACCGCGCGAACTAACTTAGAGTATGCAAACCCAGCGTTTGATGACACGAAACCTGATCCATCAATTCCTGAAAGCTTTTTTGATGGCGAAGAAAAAACCCGTGGTGTTGAGCTTGATTTAAACGCCTATTTAAATGAGCAATGGAAAGTGAATATCAATGGTGTTTATCAAGATGCACGTGAGCAGAAAAATCCAAATGTGAGCTCATTTGCTGCACGTCAAAAAGGTGTACCTTATGTAACAGCAAGCACATGGTTAACATACAGTGCTCAGTGGTTTGAACTAGCTCAGCCGCTAAAATTAAGTGCCGGTGTTAAGTATGTTGATGATCGCAGTACTAACTCGTCATCATTCGGCATCCCTGATGGTTATGTGCCAAGTTATACCATTTATGATGCAGCACTGAGTTACAACACTGATAAATGGGGCTTACAGCTAAACTTAAACAACCTGTTTAATAAAGTGTATTACTCAAAGGCAATGTTTTTAGGTGGTATGCCAGGCGAAGAACGCAATGCGAAGCTAACTTTGAGCTATAAGCTTTAAGTTATAAGCTGCAAAAGCGCACAAAATGCTTGTGCGCTTTTTTACCTTTACATAGTGACGACTATACGGCCATTAATTTCACCTTTGAGCATATCGTCAAATATGTCATTGATATCTTCAAGACGTTTTTCTTCAATAATTGCTTTGACTTTGCCCTGTGCAGCAAACTCTAAACATTCTTGTAAATCTCTACGTGTGCCAACAATTGAGCCAACAACAGAAACACCATTGAGTACAGTATCAAAAATAGGCAACGGCATATCCTCTGGAGGCAGGCCAACTAACACGCATTTTCCACCACGGCGAACACTCTTATAAGCTTGCTCAAACCCCGGCTTGGATACAGCGGTACATACCACAGCATGTGCGCCCCCTACCTGCTCAAATATAGCCTCACTAGGCACACATTCTTTAAAGTCCAGTGTGATATCTGCACCTAACTCTTTTGCTAAAGCCAGTTTTTCAACACCAGTATCCACTGCAATTACATTAAAGCCCATTGCCTTTGCATATTGCACCGCAAGATGCCCAAGCCCACCTACACCAACAATAGCGACCCATTGTCCTGGCTTAGCACCTGACACTTTTAGCGCTTTATAGGTTGTAACACCGGCACAAAATAATGGCGCAGCTTCTGAAAAACCTAAGCCTTCAGGGATCTTTACAACATAGTTCCCATCAGCTAAGCAATATTCTGCGTAACTACCATCAACTGAGTAACCCGTATTATGCTGAGAAAGACATAAGGTCTCTTTACCTTCTAAACAAAATTCACAATGACCACATGCACTGTATAGCCAAGGAATGCCAACACGATCACCAATTTCCAAATGAGTAATATTACTACCCAGCTGTTCGATCACTCCAACACCTTCATGCCCTGGAACTAACGGCATTTTAGGCTTTACTGGCCAATCACCATGACAGGCATGTAAATCAGTATGACACACACCACATGCGGCTATTTTAACTAAAACATCATTGACTCCAACGGTTGGAATGGGTAAGTCTGAAATTTCTAATTTGCCTTTGTAAGTACTATTAACGGCTGCTTTCATTGCTCGTTCCTTGTTGTTGCGAAGTTGTTATTGAGTAGTTGTTAAGAAATTAGTTGTCGTAAATTAGTGTACACCTTACGCGACTCTAGATGAGCAAAAATTAATCTAAATCAAACTTTAGTGATATAACTTGTTCTGAACGACTAAGAACGACTATTAGTACCAACACATAATCCCATAGGCTTGATTCAGCCAAGGAAAATTCAGCGTATTGCTCAGTAAATCTTGCTAAACATATTCAGCGTGCTAGCATTAATTTCATTATTTATTGAAACTTGAGAAGCAATGACGTTATCAGATAAGAACTTTGCCTTTGTAATGCACTGTGGCGAAATGGGCAGTCGTTGGGGTTTTAATCGCACAATCGGCCAAATGTGTGGTTTATTGATCATAACCAAAGAGCCAATGACAGCGAACGAAATCGCCGACGCCCTGAGTATATCTCGCGGTAATGTCAGTATGGGTATCAAAGAATTACAATCTTGGCGCTTAATTAAAGTGCAGCATATTCCAGGTGACAGAAAAGAATACTACGCACCCGCTGGCAGTATTTGGGATATGGCAAACCGCGTATTTGAAGAGCGTAAAAAGCGTGAGATTGACCCTACTCTCAGTTTACTCAGAGATAATTTGCTAGAGCCTGCAACCAACGACGATGAAAAGTTTGCCCAGAAACAAATGCATGAAATTCATGATCTACTCGAAACCGTCACTAAGTGGTCTTCAGAACTACAGCGCTTAAGCCCTGAACAGCTACAAAGCTTAATGAAGCTAGGCTCAGGTATTGGTAAAGTACTCGACTTTAAAGATAAGATATTGAAGAAATGAAGAGTTAGCGAGGGACGAGAGTAAAGTTAGCGTGCTTTATGGTTCTAGGTTCTAGG
>NZ_JACJDM010000029.1:0-60252 GCF_014163545.1 Pseudoalteromonas sp. SR45-6 | reverse complement strand
TTCGATAATGTTGCGCCACTGCTCAAGGCTACGCATTTTTCTCATGGCTATCTCCTAATTGAAATTAAGAAATAGTTTAATCGGTTTGACGAGTTACTGGCAGGTGCATTTTGCTAGACGCTTACCATCAAAGCCCGATAAATCGAGTTTATTTTCGACAATATAACAAAGCGCATACTCAAATGTACCTGGCAATATTTGCTCAGCAAAATTGATTGGAATGAATTTATTTTGGCAGGATAAATCAGGCTTGTAGTTGGCCATAACAATTTACCGTGGGTGAATAATATCTATTAGATCACAGTAACCAAATGGATTCAAGGTTAAAAAACAATCAAGCCAAATGCGTAGAATCAGTTCCTAAAAAGAGTAATTCTACAGCCTCAACGCCCGCTTAAGCGGACAAAAATCATTGGTTATAATGTGGAGCGAAGCGGAACCTAACCAACTGTTTTTGTTCCATTTAAAGCACTTGTTAGCACTATTTCTCACCAAAGAAGACGAACCTATAACTATCTTTTGGCATTGCGTCCCCCATGCTACAATCTTTACGAAGAGCAAGGACGCATTCAGTATAGGTTTGTTTTATCGCTACCTGTGGCTGAGCTCGCCCTGACGCTAGTGCCATTTGCTGTTCGATAAAAACATTAACTTTTATCAACACTGAATCGGGAGCCCACAGCCACAACTGAGCATAACAATCTAAAAATGTCTGCTGTTGTTCAGTTGTCACTTCTCGCCCGTTAATGAAAAGCCCCATGCTTTGGATAAAACGGTTATATACCTCACGTTTCTTCGATAGAGCATCAGAGCGAGAATTAATACTCTCTTTCAGCAACTCAACTTCAGACGCATAAGTATTCTTTACAGCTTCAACCTTATCCGTAATTTCAACAAGATCTTCTTTTTTAGCTAAGTTTTTTGCTTTCTCTTTTAAGTAACTCGGGAAGTAAAGTTTACCAAATGCCACTAAACCGAGAAGGACAGCTAAATTTGCCCACAATAAAATTTCGTTCATACCACTCCTACTGAACTCGCATTTTGCTGATAGTGCTAACTTCCAAATATGGGGCGCAAACACGTGTGCAATAATGGCGAAGCCGCGCACGTGTTTGCGTCCCAGCGAGCGACAGCGAGTGCCATAATTTGTTTGTTATATTGCAACATGCTCCAAAAGCTCTTTGAGGCTGAACACTAGAATAACAGATACGAAGCTTACCCCTGCAATCCTTACAGCTGGTGGCGCGTCAGCTTTAATTTTTAGTTGATTGGCAATTCCAAATTCTTCTTTAAGTGAGAAGAGAGCTACTTTATCAATACACCAAATAACTAAAAAACAGTAGACGCTGAGCAAAGAGTAGAACTCAATATCCAAAAAAAGCATGAACAGCATCGTTAAAAGTGATGCGGTTTGAATTAAGAGTGAAACTTTTTTTACCAAGCTAAATCGTCCTTGCGATATAACGCCACAATAACCGAGCGGAGCTAAGCGTGGTATTGTGAGCAAAGCGAACCACGCTTAGCGGAGTCCGGTTGATTGTTTTGTTAGCAGTTTTTGGTGATTTCATTGAATATCTGCTCATTAAGAATTAGAGGGGCCATAAAATCACGAACATACTTTTCTTTTTGACTTTGATCTGAGTCTGCCCACCACTCGGATTCTTTTATATGCTTTTGTAGAAGCTGCGTCTCTATGCGTGAATAGTCAGCCTCTTGCCACTTTATCCAATTCGCTGCTTGTTGTTCGTTGCTCGCAGCCACTAACTGAGCAAATACTTTAAATGCCAAGCTCCCCGTATATGGCGACCCTTGTGCCTCACGTAAACATGAATTTTGATCAAATTTAACTGCCATTAAGGACTTATGTAAAGCCAACAATTCCCAGTAATTTTCTATTTCAATATTCATACTTGATTGACTGCTAACGCTCAAAGCAGCGGTGCGTAGCATCCGCTGCCTTTGCTTGTTATACGCTTACGACTTAGGTTGCTCAAACTTCATTACCATAAATGCCATTTCTGGCTTACATGTTGGCTGACAGGCAAACCCCCACATACTTTCTGGCGCTAACTGAAAAAAATAAACCTTTTGAGTTACACCTTTCTGATTAGTGGCGACGATCTCAATAGTTTCCGGCGCTTCTTTTGGCATTTCATCGAAGCCTTGGCCAAAGCTTTTATACATTTCAGCGGCTTCTTTTTGGCTTAGTTTCTTTGCTGCAACAGAAGTGAAGTGAAATTCATTGTTTACTTTTTTTGGCTGGGCTCGAACCATTTGGGCTGGAATTATTACTGGGGCAAAGCCACCTGGATAATTCCAAAGGACGCTTTCAGCACCAGTCAAGATTTGACCGTAAATCGTGCATTTAACACTTGCTAGTGATTGAACAAGCTTCGGAACCTCCGTGATCATTTCCTTAGGGCCATCTTGGCAGGAAATCTCAAATTCAGGTTGATTTTCTTCGGCCATAGCAAATAATGGAATTACTAAGGCCAGACTAACAATCAAATTCTTAAGCATGATGCTCCCTTTGCGTATAACGCTTACAATAACGGGAAAAACCGAGCGCTTTGCAACGAAGTTGCAGCGAGGCTTTTTCCCAATGAGCGAAGCGAATGATGTTTATTGTTTTGTTAGTGTTCATTGTCAGATTCAACCGTTTCAAACTCAATGCCACCGACACGCTTTGCAATAAAATTGTACCCGAAACACATGAGTCTATTCATTATGTAAAACATAAAACCGTATAGTAATGGTGCTAATGCAAAAATTAAAAACGGAAAATTAGGAATGCTTTCTCCAGTGCTTGTTTTCATTTCTGGAGCGACGAAAAAACCAATGACTCCCATTATGGAAAAAGGAATTGTGAATAGTGCGAACGCTAAAGCAATAACTTTACTAGTTTGGTGCGATGAGAAAGATTTTATCTGGACTTTCATATTTCCTCCATGAACACTAACGCTCTAATAAACCGCGCAATAACGCGGAGCTTTCATTGTGTATACTTCGCGAAGCGAAACACAATGAAAGCGGAGTGTTTTGCGTCGATTTTAATTAGCTTTGTTATATTTTGTTTATATGCTGATACAATTTTCTAGCTTCGAATGGTACTACATGTTTAATAAATTCTTCTTTAGTAGCCCCAAATAATTCAAAATTTTCTTTAGCTTCGTTCAACGTCATTCCATGATTACAAACTGATGGAATAGTTACTCTGGAGTCAATTTCTGAATCGTATTCCCAGAAACATACCTCACAAATTTCACCGCAACCACCATATTTTAAGGTGATGTAACCACAGCAAGGACAATCAACAGTTGGATTATTCTGCTTACTCATAATTTAATAACCGTGTCAGTAAAAATATAACAGCTTATTCAAAGGATCTAAACCCACAAGTTGCAGACAGAAAATCCTTTGAGTTTTTTAATACTTTCAGTCTAACTCCGTATCTAAATGTAAATCAAGGGATTTATATTTGTTGTTTTTTTGTTGTTGTAAAATACAAGAAATAATCCCGCGAGTTGTTGAAAATAAAACCAAACACAACTACTGTTTATATATACAGCAACAACTGGAGCAGATCATGGCTTCTGTATTTTTAGAATCCATCCGTGACTTTATGACAACGCGTCGTTATGCCAAACGCACTATAGACACTTACCAATATTGGATAAAATTTTATACCATGCTAAAAAACATCCAGCGCAATTGGCAGAGTCGGAGGTTGAGCAATTCTTATCTTATTTAAGTAATCAGTGTAATGTTGCAATGAAAACTCAGGCAACGGCTTTAAATGCTTTAGTATTTTTATACCGTCATATTATTCAGCGGCCGTTATCACTTGAGATGAATTTTAATAAATCACTCGTGCCACCTAAATTACCTGTAGTACTGACCCGTGAAGAAATGCAGCGTTTATTATTGGCAATGGATCCAAAGTATAAACTTATCGCTCAGTTACTTTACGGTAGTGGTCTACGTTTAATGGAAGCTGTAAGGCTACGGGTAAAAGATGTCGATTATGACTATGTCTCATTAATGATTTGGCAGGGCAAAGGCAATAAAAACCGCAGAGTAACATTAGCACCCGAACTACTGCCGTTGTTGCGCAGCCAAAGTCACTTGGTAAATGACTACTGGCAACGAGACAAACAAGCAACAGACTATGCCGGTGTCTGGCTTGCGAATGCACTAGCTAGAAAATACCCAGCGGCTCCTTATGAAATGAGCTGGCAATATTTGTTTCCTTCTGCCAAGTTAAGCATGGACCCAGAAAGTAAAAAGCTGCGACGCCACCATATTGATGAAACAACGGTTCGTAAAGCAATTAAGCAGGCAGCAAAGCTGGCAAAAATTCAAAAAAATGTTACCTGCCATACACTACGGCACTCGTTCGCTACCCACTTACTTGAATCCGGTGCAGATATACGCACCGTGCAAGAACAACTCGGCCATAGCGATGTTCGCACCACGCAAATTTATACGCATGTACTTAACAGTGGTGCCAGTGGCGTAAAAAGCCCGTTGTCGCAGCTACTTTAGGTTCTTATTATCTATTGGAGTATCGCGTTTGGGGAATACAAAAAACCCGATAATAATCTTATGTGGATTTGCTGCTGTTAGAAGGGCAAAAAAATAGACCGCAGAGCACTCCCTGATTGTTTAGCTAGGGATATATATCAGCTGCCTGATCAGTCTCACGAGCGAGTCACTCAACAGGACAATGCTTATTTGTAAGCTCCTTGCTTTATATGAATTTTTCTAAAACGCGGCGTCTCTTAACCCTTAATCTTTTTGTGAATCATTGTCTTAACTTTCTAATTTAAATTTTTACGCACACAAAAACGGCATTGCCAGAGCTTTCACCCCATGGGGTTATTTTTTCGTAGTCATGTTCAAATACATGTATTTCAAAATAAGGTTTTAGGGCTTCTTTTAACTGGGCAAAACTAACAGCGACCATTGGGTGCTCGTCGTGCCATATAAATATTTCGTCTGCTGTAGCTTTATTTATACTGAGTTTTAATGATTGTTTTTCGCCACTGCCACTGTAATTCCAACCAGAGCGGAATGTGAATAGGCTGCCCGCGTTTTCAGCGCTATGCTCTACAAATGAATCGTTATCGATGTGATTTTTATCAACAACGTTAAAGCAAAATATACCACCGGCTTTTAGTGCATGGTGTACGCTTTTAATACAGTCTGTTAATTTATTAATGCCATCGCAGTAATGGATTGAATACAAAAAGCAGGTAATTAAATCAACTTGCTCAGGGATCACAAACTCACTCATATTCTGCAATGAAAATTGCGCTTCTGGGCAACGAATGGTTGCTCTATCTAGCATGGGTTGATTTATATCAAGCCCACTACTTTGATAACCATAATCAATAAAATGACGAACATGTGGGCCCGTGCCGCACGCTAAATCAAGATGCGTATTTCCCTTATTACCAAATATTTGCTGTAGCCTATGAATAAAATAACTTTGGGCTTGATAATCTATATCTGCGCACATTAAGTCATAGTAATCAGAAAGGTCTGTGTATAGAGCGTTCGCGGACATATTAGGCCTAATTATTTGTAGGAGGGTACGTTAAGCCGGGCATAATAAACTAATTATCACCATTAACGAAGCAGATATGAAAGTAAGAGGTTTGTTGGGTTTTGTTTTACTCAACCCAACGTTCAATTTAAATGGCAAATTACTTAAAGCTTACCACTGAGCTTTACTTTAGTTTATCCCTAAATACTTATGTACTTGCACTGATAAGCGCCAGTTTTTTTCAATACAGGTTTCAATTGCCAACTTAGTTGCAGAGACTTTTTGGCTAATTGGTTGCAGGTAAACAAGCTTGGGGGTAACGCCTGTTTTTGCAAATAACTCTTCAAGCTCTACAACGTGTTTTTGCATCGCGATTGGGTGTTTTATTTCATCGGCGCGTTGCATGGCTGAAGTAAGTACGTCGTAGCCGCCACGCATATTAATTTTCGGTGATACCGTCACCCACGTTTGTGCTGGGGCTAAAATCTCAAAAGTGCCGCTGGTTTCTATTTGTGTGCTGTAGCCGTTAGCATGAAGTAATTCGCACACCGGGTTTAAGTCGTACATGCATGGCTCACCGCCGGTGATCACTACATGCTTGGCACGATAAGCACGATCGACAAACAAGTTAAATATTTGCTCAGCTGATGCGTCCGCCCAGTGATCTGAATCAGCCTTTTTCTCAACCGTGTCGTCCAGTGATACTTTATACACATTATCAACTTCCCACGTTTGCTTAGTGTCACACCAAGCGCAACCTACGGGGCAGCCTTGTAAACGTAAAAATATTGAAGGCGTGCCGGTAAAGCTCGCTTCGCCTTGAATGGTTTCAAATATTTCATTAATTTTGTACAAAAGAGTCTCACTCACTACTTGGCATTAATTACGAGCATAAACATAGTTTAAAAAATCAAAAAACACGGTCGGAAATTGTTATTTATGCCCCAGGCGTGTAGTATATCGCGCCCTGATATAAACCTCTATTAAAACTAAGAGCAAAACAGTTATGACGCAAAAAGTAGTTGTGATTTACTCCGGCGGTATGGATTCATTTACCGTATTAAATAAAGCCCTGCAGCAAGGCCGCGAGGTATATGCCCTGTCATTTGACTATGGTCAGCGTCATGTAAAAGAGCTTAAAGTTGCAGCCAGTGTGTGTGAAAAGCTTGGCGTACCGCATAAGATAGTTGATATTTCTGCGATCAATCAGTTAATTGGTGGCTCATCGTTAACTGATGATATTGATGTCCCAGAAGGCCACTACGAAGCCGAAAACATGAAAAGCACCATAGTGCCTAATCGCAACATGATTTTGCTGTCACTGGCTGTGGGTTACGCTGTATCACTCAAAGCAAGCCAAGTGTATTACGGTGCTCACTCTGGGGATCATGCTATTTACCCTGATTGCCGTCCTGAATTTGTGCAAAAGATGGATGATTTATGTCGTATTGCTAACTACGACGCCGTGGAAATTTTCAGCCCGTATTTAAATGACACCAAAATTGACATTCTTACTGATGGTTTAAAAATGGGCTTGGACTACAGCCAAACGTGGACTTGCTATAATGGCCGTGAAAAAGCCTGTGGTAAATGTGGTGCCTGCCAAGAGCGCTTAGAGGCATTTAGCCTTAATAACATTACCGATCCAATCGAGTACGAATAACCCACATTAAAAAAGGCTATCATCGCGATAGCCTTTTTATTATTAACTGAGATAAGTTTACAGCCAACGTTTTACCCGAGACTTGTAATCGCTGTACCCTTGACCAAATATTTTTAATAGAGCCCGCTCCTCTGGAATAATTTGAAACCAAGTTAAGTAACAAATAAAGCCCAGCACACACAATAACGCCCACAGTGATGTTAACCACACTCCCCAACCTGCCAGTATAAAAGCAAAACCAACATACATTGGATTACGTGAAATTTTGTACACACCCGTGGTAACCAGTGCTGACGCTTGATCTGGTTTACTTGGGTTTACAGTGGTTTTTGCTAAGCGAAAACTAACTACCCCTGCAATACAAAAAATACAGCCTATGGTGAGTAAAATAACCGCTACATAAAAAATAAATGTGGTGAAATCAATCACACTGTAGTGGGCAATTACCGCCATCAGCACAGCAAAAAAAAGCACTATAATAATCGGAGGGATTTTATTATTTAGCATAGTAACTCACTGTTGTCGTTAAAATTAGTTAATGCTGCAATTAAACACTCATCACACTGTATCACTGATGAATATACTGCAGAGGGTCATGTTGATACAAATAAAGTTACAATTGTCAGCTTCATCATTTGCGCATTCTGGTTATACTTTACACACTATATAAAATAATAAGGAATACACCATGTCAGGAACTACTATGGTAGTCATGATCGTATTTATCTCTGTTGGGTTTGGGGTAATGTACGATATGTATAAAAAACATTTAGAGTTTAAACACCGTACACTCACCGATAACAAAGAGTCGAATAATCAAATTGCTGCTGTTACTACTGAAATGCTTGCGTTAAAAGAGCGTGTACAAACATTAGAAGCTATCGTGACTGATCCAAGTTACAGCGTAAAACAAGAAATCAATAAACTGTAAATTTGCCGCGTTTAAAGCGCTTGCAAGTAATCTGGATATAAATGCGCGTTTTCTGGCTGCTCAATTCCATGAGCGGCTAAAAACCCACAGATCACTTGCCCGCATCCTTGTGGAGCACGAGAGCTGTCAATTTCAAAATTTAATTGATCGGCATGTTGTTTGCCAAGTTCGCATAATTGCAACGCATGCTGCGAACGCAACACAATACTCAATGCCCCGATTTGCTCTACGTTAACGTTTTTACTAAAGCGAGCAAAACCTGCATATTTAAATTGCTCATTCACATAATCATTACTGATCGCTACCAACGCGGTCATCAAGCCATGCAAAAAAGCATTTGCAGATGTATCTGCGGCTAAAAAAATCACTGTTTTTGCGTTAAATTCGCTTAACTGACAGTCAGTACAATTGAGTCGCAGAGTGTAAAGTATGTGCTCATCGGCAATTTTTTGTTGTGCAATTAAAGTCAGTGCGGCTCCAGCAAATAAACATCTAGCAAGTAACTTTATGACACTTTGCGGTTGATGATCAGCAGCCATGGTTAATTGCGGGTTTTGTGCTAATAAAGGTAAATCATGATGGTTATTAAACGGCGTGCTGCTGCCCTGCTCACTATTGAGTTGAAATAGTTCTCTTACTTCGTGTTCACGGGCTATTTTTAACGCTAAAAAAGCGGTTTGGATCAATTCCGAGGTAGGTAAGTTTTCTTCCACAAACCAGCGCCGGCCAAATAATAACTTTTTTGCCTTGGCCTTGGTGCTGCGGTAATTATCTGGACTAAGAATGGCCACTTGTAAATAAATTTGCTCATTCTGCTTTGCGGCGAGCACCCGAAAGTGAGTTGAAAACTCAATTTTATCAAGGGTTTCGTTCACGCTTTCGAGGGTATGTTGATAACGTAAAAAATGTTGCGGCACTACCCAACTCGCGTTGCTCAATTGCACGATGGGTGCATAAGCAATTGGCTGCTCACAATTATATAGCAGCTCATTATGAGTATATTTGACTGATGTAAAGTGGTTATTTTTATCTGACATAACTAAACCAAGTAAACTCGCTAACACAAAGCGCTGAAGATGAGTTATTTACGCTGTAACGCTAGTCGATAGATCACAGTGCTGCGTTTAATTTAGCGATATTTTTTGATAATCATCGAGCACATGTTGAAAATATGTACGGTCTTTGTTCAACATCCGAGTATAGTGCGCAACTAATTGTTGCAGATACAATTCGTGCATTTGCTCAGCATTGTCCCACATCTGACTACCAGTAACACTCAACGCAGTATTACTGGTAAAACTTAGCTGTATCACTTCGTAAAAACGGTTGTTTTCTTGCACCAGTTGTTCTTTGATAAGTCCTAAACCTAACGCCTGTAAACCTTGTCGTAAGGTATAGGTATGATGCACCGGACAAACAATAAAACTGAGTTGTTCACGAAGCTTTTCAGGGCAATTAGCAACCATTTTTTGTACTAGCCTCAGCAGTAATTCTCCACCGACTCCGGCGATAATGATCAGCTGTTTGGCTGATGGCTGCAGCTCAATTGTAGCTACATCCTGACATAATACTTGCCATTGGCAAGCTGCTTGCTGATCACTAAAACGCGTAAGCGTGTGTTCAAGCTCGCCCATTAACGTAGGCACTATATCAACAAAGTTTATTTGCTTGGCGGCTGCCCGCTTTAAAAGCGCCATACCAAGCAAACCGTGGTCACAACAACAGTCCCAAATTACATCATACGGCGCGCAGATCAACGAATCGATTGCACTGAGGCGGCTACTTAGTTTCATTTAAAGCTAAACTTGAGCCGTTTTATAGATCAATGCTTTTAAGCTACGGTCGCTATCAACATCAACAAAACCATGGGTCGGCGCTAGGCGCTCTACAAATTCAATCGCACCTTGAGTGTGTTCGTCTATCAGCGCTTTAAATGACGCTTCACTTAGCTCTGGACTGTTAGCACATAACAGCAATTGAGTATGGTCATTGAGCAGTTCAGGTAAGCGGCGCAGCACTTTTTGATAATCTTTAGTTAAAATGAAACTGCCTTTTTGAAAGCTTGGCGGATCAACAATAATTAAATCAAAAGGGCCAGCCTTTTTAAGTTTACCAAACGACTTTAATATATCGTGCGGTAAAAAGCTCACACCGCGGTCAAAGCTATTAAGTTGATGATTTTGCTTACCGGTGCGCAGTACCCCTTTGTTCATATCCATATTGATCACACTATCGGCACCGCCACGCATTGCCGCAACCGAAAAACCACAGGTATATGAAAATAAATTCAATACCTTAGCGTGTTTACTATGGGCTTGAACAAACTCCCGTCCACGGCGCATATCCGGGAATATACCGGTATTTTGACGGCTCATTAAATCCACAAAAAACTTACACTCACCTTCTTTAACACTATGCGGGCTCGGTAGTTGACCAAATAACAGTTTATTTTCAGTTTGTTGTCCGGCGCGTTGTTGAAATACCAACGAGGTGATTAATTCTTTAGCGTGTTGTTGTGCCCATTGCCAAAGCTGCTCACTTAATTGCGTTAGCGTTTGTGAGTCAACTTCGTCGTACGACACTAAAAATAAACACGGCGGGTAAAAGTCGATATTTAGATGACTCAAATGCTCGGTAGTGTGACCGCGGCCATGAAACACACGACAAAGTTCATTGTCTGCTAAGGGCGCACTTTCAAGTGCTGTAATAAGGGGCGTAAAATTATGCATTTTTAATTAACTGTTGTTGTAATTCATGGATTTCATCACGAACGGATGCGGCTTTTTCAAATTCTAAATCACTTGCGTATGCATGCATTTTGGTTTCGAGTTGCTTAATTTGCACTGCGATCTCTTTTGCACTGAGCACTTGCTTACTTTGTTTTCGGATCAGCTGTAAATTATCTTGTGGGCCGGCTCGCTCACCAACATCCATAATGTCAGTAATTTTCTTCAATAAGGCTTGTGGTTCAAGGCCATGCTTAATATTGTAAGCGTGTTGAATATCGCGGCGACGCTGAGTTTCATCAATAGCTTTGGCCATTGATTTAGTGACTCGATCACCGTATAAAATTGCCCGACCATTTAAGTGACGAGCCGCACGACCAATGGTTTGAATTAATGCGCGAGCTGAACGTAAAAAGCCCTCTTTATCAGCATCGAGTATTGCAACTAGCGATACTTCTGGCATATCTAAACCTTCACGCAGTAAGTTAATACCCACTAACACATCAAACACCCCAGCGCGAAAATCACGAATAATTTCGACCCGTTCAACGGTATCGATATCCGAATGCAAGTAACGCACTTTTACATCATGTTCAGATAAGTAATCCGTTAAATCTTCAGCCATGCGCTTAGTAAGTGTGGTTACTAGCACGCGTTCATCAATTGCTACGCGTTTATATATCTCTGACAATAAGTCATCAACTTGAGTTGCCACTGGGCGTACTTCAATTTGTGGATCGAGTAATCCTGTGGGGCGAATAACCTGCTCGGCAATATCATCTCCACAACGTTCAAGTTCAAAATCACCCGGGGTTGCTGATACATAAATTGTTTGCGGTGCTATGGCTTCAAATTCTTCAAAGCGCAGTGGCCGGTTATCCATCGCCGACGGCATACGAAAACCGTATTCCACGAGATTTTCTTTACGGCTACGATCGCCTTTATACATAGCGCCGATTTGCGATACCGTAACGTGAGATTCGTCAATAATCATTAACGCATCTTCAGGAAGATAATCAAGCAAGGTTGGCGGTGGATCGCCCGGCGTGCGACCAGATAAATATCGGCTGTAGTTTTCGATGCCAGAGCAATAACCAAGCTCGGTCATCATTTCAATATCGTATTGTGTACGTTGTGCCACGCGTTGCTCTTCGACCAGTTTATTAGCACTGAGTAACTGCGCACGACGGTCTTTTAATTCAGCTTTAATATGCTCAACCGCATCAAGAATTTTATCTCTGGGTGTCACATAGTGCGTTTTAGGATAGATAGTTGCGCGGACTATGTGTTTTTCAACCGCGCCGGTAAGCGGGTCAAAAATACTTAGCCGTTCTATTTCGTCATCAAACATTTCTACACGCACTGCAAAAGTGTCTGACTCAGCAGGGAATATATCCACAACTTCACCGCGAACCCGATACGTACCGCGGCTAAAATCAATATCATTTCGCGTATATTGAATTTCAGCTAGTCGGCGCAGCATATCGCGTTGATCAACTTTTTCGCCCACTTTTAACAACAGCATCATCTTCATGTATGATTTTGGATCGCCCAAACCATATATGGCTGATACTGATGCCACTATAATTGTATCCCTACGCTCTAATAGCGCTTTGGTAGCACTTAGGCGCATCTGCTCTATGTGTTCGTTTATCGAGGCATCTTTTTCAATAAAGGTATCGCTTGCAACAACATACGCTTCTGGCTGATAGTAATCATAATACGAAACAAAATATTCAACCGCGTTGTGCGGAAAAAACTCTTTCATTTCGCCATATAACTGCGCTGCTAAGGTTTTATTATGCGCCATAATGATCGTTGGGCGATTCAAATCATTGATAATATTAGCCATGGTAAATGTTTTACCAGTACCTGTTGCCCCTAATAATGTTTGATGAGCAAGTCCGGCTTCTAACCCTTCACATAACTGCGCAATCGCGGTGGGTTGATCCCCCGCAGGTTTAAATTTAGATACCAGTTGAAAATGGTCGCTCATGCTTGGCACTCCTGTACAGCTTGGTTACTGATCATATTCAGCTCTTTGATAAACCATTTATAAGCTATTATTGCAGTAAATAAATTACCCAGCGCTGCGCCGATCAGCAAGCCTGGTAAACCGGCATATAAATTACCGACATAAGCAAATGGAATATAAAAAATAAATAATCGGATCACACTTAGAATTAATGCATTCATTGGTTTGTGTAAGGCATTGAACGATGAATTAGACAAAATAATTATCCCTTGCAAACCGTAACTTAACGGCAAGGTAAAAATAAATAATTTGATCACATCGATAACCATCTGCTCTTTACCAAACAACTCACTGATCACTCCTGAAAATGCAATGAGCAGTAAATAAATAATAAACTGCCAAATCATCACAAATTTTAATGTTGTGGTGTACGCCTCTTTAACACGGTTAAGTTTACCAGCACCAAAGTTTTGACTAATAAACGGCGGTAACGTCATCGATAAAGCTAACACCACCAAACTGGCAATTGATTCAATACGACTGCCTACGCCAAAAGCAGCAACAGCCTCAGGTCCATGATGAGCAACCATGGCAATCATCACCGCCATTGCAACTGGTGTTAACATATTTGCACCTGCTGCTGGCAAACCAATTTTAAGAATTTTTCGAATAGAGCTTAATGGGGTTTGGTTATTTGCATTTAGGCTCAGCAAGCCTTTTTTTACTGCTAGCAAATATAAAATAATGACAACGGCTACCGACCATGCGATGACGCTGGCAATCGCAGCGCCTTTAATGCCAAATGCAGGAATTGGCCCAAAGCCAAAAATCAATACTGGGTCGAGTACGGCATTGATAAGCCCCGCTCCACCCATCACTATGCTAGGTGTTTTGGTGTCACCGCTGGCACGTAACACTGAGTTACCAACCATAGGGGTAATTAGAAATACACTGCCTAAAAACCACACACTCATATACTCATGGATCAGCGGCAACACTTGCTCCCCTGCTCCCAGCAATTTAAATATCGGGGAAATAAACAGATAACCAAATAGCGATAAACATACCACCATCACCACTGCAATTAATAATGCGATGCTGGCATCAAAGCGTGCTTCTTCAATATTATTACTACCCAATGCCTTGGCAATAACCGCTGACGTACCGATACCCAAACCAATAGCTAGGCTGATCACGGTAAAGGTTACCGGAAAAGTAAAACTGACAGCAGCTAATGGCTCAGTTCCCAATAAGCTAATAAAAAATGTATCGACAATATTGAACATCATTAACGTGATCATGCCGAAAATCATCGGCACAGTCATTTTCTTCAAGGTCGGTACTATTGGATCGTTTAATAAATCGGGAGCTGAGTTGCTCTGCAAAGTTGCGCGCATGGGAATAAATAAACCTCTTTTATTAAGCGTGGTATTTTAAAGCATCAGGGCTTTTCAAGCCACGCATTTATCAAGTGATTATAAATTGATTACAAAAACGCCTAAAAAAGCATAGAAAAGTGTTCTTTTTACGTGTTTAGCGACGATTTCACTTCGAACCTCTACTAAAAACAATAAAAATACATTTTTATAACCTTTATCACAAAAACATCGCGACTGGTGCTGCATTTTTACACAAAAATTGCGCTAATCGAATCGTTACGAATAAATTTACTCATCAACGAAGCTCTTTTCAGCTTATTTTTTCAAGTCATTGTTTTAAAATGAGATAAAAAAACTGTTTTAAATGCTTGATATCCTCACAGTGCCCTAAAAATATGGCTCTGCCAACGTTCTTAAAGTTTCATAAACAGAGTTATCCACAGAAACCGTGGATAACTCTTGCAAAGCCACGTTAATAAAGGCGTGCAAAGGGACGGCTTAAACACGCTAACGGCAATGTTGGCAAATACTAACTTTAGACAATTTGAGTTAAATAGCTGTAGCCGCCGACCTAAACTGATAATTAACACGGGTTAAAATGATAAACCTTTTTTTATCATATACGCCGCGCGGGGCTAGGCGATAAAAGGCGGACAATAAAAAAGCAGCTTTCGCTGCTTTTTTATTCGGTATTTGTCTTTGCCAACTTGAGAAGTGCAGAGATAGGTTGTGATAGGTCTTCACCTGTCTCATATTGCCTGTCTATGAGCTCCTCAGCACCTCTAATCAACTCGATGAACTCACCGTGAGGGTTATTAGTAAAGTGCTTTAAATGGGACGTACGGCTCGCTAGCTTACGATTACGTACTAAATCTACAATATCCTTTGGCACACCTTCTTGACTTAATAAACTGCATAACTCTGATAACGATTCATCAGTTATCTTTTGCAAGTGACGCTCTGGTATTTTAACCATCGCTTCTAACATGTAAAAACGGTATGAGAAAACGCCTAGAGCGACAACGCAGCAAAGCAACAACAATACAATAAGAACATCCATACTACATTACCTTTTAACTTGCCTCGGGATAGTAAAACCAACGCTAAGAACAGCAAGTTAGCATTTATCCCTATGCTATATATATCCCATAGTAGCCAGCTATCATCGCCATACTCATTTGGGCTACTATCAAAATTAAGTGCAACAATGTTGCGGTCAATAAACATTAATGTGTTTAAAAGCCCGTTTGCAGCCATGGTAATAAAAACCAGTTTAACCTGCTCGCTGAACATTACCCCAAATAACCAATGAAAACCTATCACTGCAAACGCTTGGAAAAGTGAGAAGATTGCCCATGCTAAGTACCAATAATAAATCTGGTCATCTATAAGCAATAAACTCAATACGTTGCTGTGCAAGTAATCACCCAATGCTAATCCGGCAGACATAACTCCTGCTGAAATAGCAATAGAAAAACTCTTAGGCTTGCGATAAACGGCCAACATAAATGCAACTATAAAAGCAATTAACTCAAGTTTATTTAGTGAGTAGCTTACAATCACATCAATAGTTGGCAGCTCCATTATTGAGGTTTTTTATCTTTAATTGGGTGTCCGCCGCCGCCGTTCATTAGCTTCATTTCTGATTCTAACGCTGCCGCAAAATCAACTTTCTGATCCGTTGTTGGTTTTACCTGCGGTTTGTTTTGCTGATTCAATGCGTTTGCATTAGATAGATTGATAGAATTATCTATTTTCATATTTAAACTCCTTTATTATTAAATACGCGCGAAAATCTACATTAACGTTTCTATTTTTACAACAACCTCGCAAACTTACACTTCAATTTCAGTAAAAGGTAGTAGAGGTGCAGCGCCTACTATGCGCCCATTTTCTACGTATACCGCACCAGTTTGAACACTATCACCTAGTACAACGCTTTGGCTGCTGTCGCTGTATTCGACTAGCGTTGTGCCGTTTGTGTTAACTGTGACGATGGTTGCTATTGTGCGTTGGGTTTTATCGAGTACTGAGCCGAGTCTGTTTAGTGTGTTAGACATTGCTTACCACCTGTATTGTTTGGCTAACTGTAATAGCGCCTTGGTCGCTGATACTGGCGTTAATTGTCATGCTGTCGCATGTTGCTTTAAATACTGAATCTGTGTAAGTAATGCCAACTAACATACCAGGGCGGATTGGTGGTAAGTCGTCTAAAAGCTTGGTTCTGATCGTTGTATTTTGTTTCTTACCGCTGTTAGCCAGCTCACACGTTCCGCGCTGACGAGCTGCTTGATTGTGGGTGATTAGCGTATCTACAACATCATTTGCAAACTGATCACCTAGCGTACCAGCGCGTTTGATTTTACACGCTACGCCTTGCTGTTCACCTCGCACAAATACCGCGTTATGTTCCTGGCTTATTGTTTGGCTACTACTGTGCTCGAGTATGATTGAGTCATTTAAAATGACATCACATATTGCATTGTCTGTGTCCCATGGCATGACGGGCCACGCTGGGACTACTGAGACAGTTTTAGTTGCGTCGTTAATATCGAGTATTGCGCCGATTGACTTAGCCACACTTAACAGTGCCGCAGCTGGGGTTAAATTGGTGTAGGTAAACGCGCCTGTAGGGATTGGATAATCAATCATTTTATTATCGAGTGACCACCCCGTATTAACGAGTATGTCAGACATGATCCCCGCCAGTGTTTTAGCGGTTGGGTTAGCGTAGTTTTTAGCGCGAGCGTACGGGTTAGATAGTAACGCAAAGCGACTGCGGCAACTTGCGCTATAACTTTGATTAGCAAAGCGGTTGCTAGTGCTTGGCTGCTCACAAATTACATAAAACTCATAGCCATTTAGCGAGATTCTAAGCTCTTGGCCCAGGGCGCGTTCAAAGTCGATGCGTGAGCAAAATTTAATATTGCATGTAGCGCTAAATTGACCGCGAGATATAGAGTAATTAACGCTGTTGATTAGTATCTTTAAATCGTCTGAAACACGCACACAATTGATAGTAGGTTGCATGATATATGTATTCCTAATTTGTGGTTCTATGGGGATTTTGCGATCAATGGTTGGTACGTCATCATCACCGCGCACTAAGCCGCCCGGTAAGCCCCAATAGCAAACTTTGTCGGGGTTGTTAAAACGCATAACTAAGCGACCGTTGTGTGTCGTTGCTGGCCCTGTGAACTCTAAGTTCACGTAACCTTTGAATGGGTGATTGCGCCAATAGCAAATGTATTCTTTTTCTGTTTCGCCATAGTAGATCACAAATTCATTGCTGTTTAAATCTGGGTTAACTTTCCAATCTATCTGCCATGATTTCTCAACAATTGGTCCTGTTTTCCATGGCAAAACTAACTGACTCTGTTCAACGTCTAAATTATTTAGCCACGGTAAAATAAACTGCTCATGCTCAACTTGCATGTTAGTTTTAAACTGCATTTGAACGCTGTTTATAACACTGTTACTGACTGACAACGGGCAAGTTAAATCAATCTGTTCATAATTATTTGACTGCCATGGTGCGGCTAGATTTACGGCTATAGAATCTGCTGAGCTGTATGCAACCTCTATTGACGCAGTGATGTTGATTGAGGTCCAAACTAACGGCGTAACTTGCTCTGTTAAAGCTGGGCTAAACCAAGCAGTAATAAAATCGATGCCAATTTCTTTTTTACCTACAGGAGGATCTACTGGGTCTGTATCACCAAATCGAATGTATAATGGTGATTGATGTAAATAAAACGCTTTGGTAAAACGCAAGCTGATAGTCATACACTTTCATAAGCCTCTAGCGTTAGACCACTCACAAGGTTAGCAATACAAAAATCTTGTGCCGTTGCATTATAGTTTTTTGAGTCATCAAAAATTATCGCATACAATAATGGCTCAATTGAGTATTTAACCGGAACTATAATATTTACTATGCTTTGATTAGAAACATTCTTTGACGATATCAAGTTGCCATTTAATCTATCAACTAAATGCAATCTGCTCGCTGCGGGATCAACATCAACTGTAACGAGTCCAAGATCAAATTGCTGATTGATTCTGGTTAAGCCGCCGCCTAATAATCTATTTGTAGTTACTGTATTAGTCATCCCAAGACTCCGTAGCTAACATGATATTACTTGGCGAATAGCCAACCGAATTTCGTAAAAGATAGTGCGGTTGATCTGGCATATTAATCGTTGCTGGGTAATCTAACGTTTTATCATACGCAATTTTGGTACTAATCAACCCCGGCAATGTCCCTCTGATATAAGGCTGTAAAGTACTATATATACATGGTGTTCCAACTCGATCAGATGTACTTTCACCGTTTTTAAAGTACACGTAAAAAGGCAGTGCGATATTCACGTTGGGCATACCATTAAGTGAGCTGCTGCTTAATCCTTCATACGGCTTTTCTATAGCATATTCCACGACGTGTTCCTCACCATCAGCATCCCATATTTTCAACGCTAGATCAGAGGCTAATCGAGCTCTAGATATTGAGCACATATACTCTAAATTTTCACCGTACTTATCTGTATCGTTGGTCGGTGGATTCAATTCTTGTTTATCAATAGAACTAGCAAAGCAAATGAAACGCCCTGTGTCATTTCCTTGTGAATTTGAAATATCCCCTGCAAAAAATGACGCTGTATAATAGCTTTTTTCATTATATGTACCTTCAAATGCTGAGAAGAAATAAAAGGCTTTTTCGGTGCCAATAATCATCCAGTATTTATTGCGCTCAAACACACGTATACTTTGCGTGTAGCCCTCTCTATATAAAGAGTCTAGGGATGGCACAGAATGCGCCGAACGAACATGCAATCCACTGTCATCGTTAGTACCATTTTTCGATGATATAACTAAATAGTTCCCTGAGCCGCCCACATTACTATATGCTGCTCGTGGGTTTGACGCATCACCACTATGTGTTTTTACCCATCCTAGAGCTTGTTTTGTGCCATAGCCTTCAACCAAACATTTATCTAAAACATTTAAAACATCTCGGTTCATACCATTAACAATTTGCGGTGCGCCTTCGTCATCCCAACGATAAACTGTTACTGCTTGAGCCATAATTTTTAATCCTTATTTCCACGAAATGATAAAGTTGAATTGTCACGTACTATTTCAGAGTGACCGGGTGATACTGAGCGCGTAACTATGGTTGGTTTACTGGCGGCTAGGGTTTCAAACAAGAATGCTTCACCGGGGTTTAGTCCTGCACCAAATGCCTCTTTACGTAAGATAAAATACGGCGCGCCAGCAAAGCTGTTAATCGGCGCACAGTCGTTTAGCGTGTCGCCGCTGTAGATATTACCGACTGATTCACCAATCACGTT
This sequence comes from Pseudoalteromonas sp. SR45-6, assembly GCF_014163545.1. Lineage (NCBI taxonomy): Bacteria > Pseudomonadati > Pseudomonadota > Gammaproteobacteria > Alteromonadales > Pseudoalteromonadaceae > Pseudoalteromonas > Pseudoalteromonas sp. SR45-6. The sequence goes on along the minus strand of NZ_JACJDM010000029.1, from coordinate 40,679 downwards.
GTAAGCGGTGGTTGATGTGAAAACGATTGCCCAGCGCTGAGCTATTGCGCCAATGTTGGTTAGTTCAATTGGGTATTGCGTTGTATTAATAGCACTTGATGCACCCGCGCCAAAATCACCAAAATTGTTTTGCCATGCCGCTAATGTACGCTCGTCCTTAGTTTGCGCTTGGAAGTCACCCAACACCTGAACGCTACTAACTGTTGAACCTGCGGGATAAGCGCGGTTTAACGGTGTTAATAGGCTTAATGTGTTGTTGTCGATTGCATCAATGAGTGCTAATTCTGATTGTATAGCAGTGATAATAAACGGGGGTGAAAATGCGCTTATTCCCGCGTTGATAGTTATATCACCCGTTGCAGCATCATAGTTGTAATTGTCATTAGTCACAGACCAACAACTTGCACCGGTGCTATCTACAATATCAATAAAATCAGCATCAGCTAAAACGTTAATTGATTGGCCGCTGGTTAAGCTCGCAGCCGCTGTGCGTTCACGGTTCTGTACGCTGACTGGGTTGAACGTATGAAAAATTGGCACCGTGCCATTGTTGGGTAGCGTAGATGTATCAAAGCCACCCGGCGGTGCAGGCACCGTAGTTACTTCAATTTCGTTATAGTCAAAGCGAATTGAATCGGGCTTAACATCTTCACTAAATACTAAATCTACATAGCCCGTTGCGCTTACTGTACCCGTGCAATTAGTGCCTGTGATATTACCGCTTAAATCGCTAGACGCTGAGAACGTTGCACCCGCTGCGGTTTCAAACGTAATATAAACCGAGTCACGCGCAAAGTTACTGCTCGGTAACTGCCAGCGCTTAGTGTTGATTGTTAACGCACCTTTTTGTATCAATGCGCCTAAGTTATCGGTAACTGTGCCGTTATAATCCACGCTATCAATTTCTGTTATTACGCCAGTTTCATAATCAATGGTCGCAAACACATAGCCGCCTGATATAAAACGGCCTTGGCTATCGTCTTTATAGACTGTTTCGTCACCCGTTTTTTTGAGCTTAGCCGAGCCTTTTAAAACGGTTTCACCAGCGCCCAAGGTGATCACTGAACTCGTTGTAAATGAATGAAACCTAAAATCTTGGTTTGATACATAGTAAAGCGTGAAATATTGGTCTTTAGCCACGGCGGGGTTCAATTGTGCACAAGAGAATGTACCATTTTGATAACGCAGTGAATTAAGCTCACCAGCTCCAGCATTGATTTTCAGTGTTTTAACGCCTCTTATCACGTTGCTTGGCTGGTCCAAGTAGCTTGTGTCGTAATACCAGGTGTACTGATACTCACCGTAGAATGTTGGTTCGGCTTCTAAGAAGTCCTCAACGCTCAGGTTTATTTCTGTAATTTCACCGTAGCTTAAAATGCGCTTTGTTCTGTAAATGCTAAATGGCTCTGAATCTGGTTTAAGTCCTATCTTTGTATTAACTGTGGTAATACTTGGCGTTAGCGTGCGTGTAATTGATTCCACGCTTAGCTCTTGGCCCTGTGCATCTACTGGCGCAGTTAATAAACTAGTACCGTGAAATTTAGTGCTAGCAAGTCCCAAATAAGGCAGCATTTCAGCAACTGTGTCGGTGTCTTTTAGGTCTTTAGCCTCAACTAATAAAACATTGACTAAGGGGTCATCTGGTTGGTCGCTTAAGAATATGTGAGCATCCTGCAAGCGGCTTGAATCGTCTGTGCTTAATGCTGGGTAAAGCTTCACTAAATCAAATGATGATCGAGCATGGTCAATATCACTGATTGAGCTAAACACATCGTTCAATTTACCACTTTCAATTGCGTTGCTTGTGCGGTGGCCGCCAGCGTGTGGCTCGTTGCCAATGCGTTGTGGTTTGAATATTTTTAAATCGGTTCTTTTCATTATATTTCCTATTATAAAAATCGCTTTAAACAGTTTTTAAACGTAAATTAATGTTTTGAAAGTATGTTGGCGCCGAGTCTGAAAAATGCGTATGCGGCACGGCTTCTACGGCCTTTTGGCTGTGGTCCCACACCACATTAAACACAGTGCCGCGTATTGTTATTTCAAACGCTGTGAGGGTTGTTTGTGCATGCTCATGCAATGCTCTAAATACGCTAGCGTCTTCAAAATCACTGTATAAATAGATTGGTCGTCCTGCGGTTATCGGTGTTTTTTCAATGTGCTGCGCGCCGTTTAATGCGCGTTCTGTTTGCTCTGCGACTGGTAAGTAATCAAACTCATTGAGCCAAACAAAGTTATCCAGCCCTTGTGCATTTATTACGATCATTGGGTGTTACTCAACTGTTCAAGTTTTTGTAAAAATTGCTCTTCAAACTGAGCTAATAAATTGGCCGATTGCCCACCTGGCAAAGCAAGTTCTAACCGGACGGTTTTGCCATTGCTCGGCTGTTGGTTTTTAAGCACGGTTATCAATTCACGCACAGCAGCTGTTAGGCTGTTTAAATCGCCGTTAGATGCGTTATTGCTGGGCGTATAGCTATTTGTAGGCGGCGTATAGTTTGCCGTTGGTGCAGGCGTATACGTCTGTACTTGTTCAACGGCTTTTTGAGTGGTGCTTTGCGCTTTTATCGCTTGCTGTTGTGCGTTAATGGCTGCGTTTAACGTGCTCTTTTGCTCACGCGTTAGATATGTAAGCTGTTTATTGATTTTGTTGTATAAATCAGTCAGCGCTTTGCTACTGCTGGCGTTATCAATTTGGCCGCTAAATTTACTAAATTGTGTATTTTGAGTATCGGCATAAGCGCGGCGTTCGCGCTCTTCGTTGATCTCTTTTGAGTCTAAATCGTATGCACTGCGGCCGTTCTCTTCCTGATAATCGACTACATCACTTACGCTGGCACGTTGCGATTGATTGTAACGACTTACACTGCTTGAGGCGCGATTTGCTGAGGCAGCAACACGTTCTAATTCTTCTTTTTGCTCACGTAAGCTTTTTGATGCTGATTCGTTCGCTTTAACCTGATCATTAGTGGCTTGCGTACCTGCTCGGGTTGATGCTGTGGCGGCATCTTGTGCGCCTTTAAAGTCACCTAGCAGGTTATTTACAACGCTTAATACATCGCCTAAGCGCTGTTTTTCATAGTTATATTGTTGCGCTGTTAAATTGCCAGCTTGGTAGCGATCATTTAAGCGCTCAAGCTCGTCAGTTAAGCGGCTATGTTCGCGTTGCAACTCACCTAAACTTGCAAGCTCTAGCTGCTGAACGCGCGTTAAATCACTTGTTTGGTTAGTTAAGCGCTGTTGTTGAATGGTCAGCGCGGCTTGCGCTTGGGCTTTTTGCTCAGTAGTGGCCGTGCTGCTCGCCATTACTTGCTGATTAGTTTTTATTGCGTCGCGGGTTTGCTCTAACTCGCGGGTAAAGCGGTTTACTGCATCGCTGTTTGTGTTATTTACTGGCGCTAATTGTTTTGATTTTTCAATGAGGTTATCAAGTTCTTTAGTTAACCCGAGCGCAGCCGCTGTGGCCTGTATACTTGCTGGCACAGTTCCTTTGGTTGCAACTGCTGTATCAATGGCAGCTGCCGCCCACTTTGTATATGCTTGTTCGAGCTCATACACACCGATTTCATTATTCTTATAAGCTTCTAGTAGGGTTTCATAAACTTGCTTGGCTTGTTCTTCAGTAGACTTTAACGAGTCACTTGTAACAATACCTGCCTTACTCATTATTACGCTAAGGTCTACAACTGCTTGGCCTGCTGTTTCAGCTACCGTATTAATATTTGCTTTTTGAGCTTCTGTGCTTGCGGATACTTGTTCATTTGTTGCTTTTACAGTTGTTTTTATAGCTTCAGTACTGGTTTGTGTTAGCTGCTCCCATGCCGCATTTAAATTTTTACCATCCTCTAAAATTGATTCATAAAAGCCCTGGCTAACAGCCTTCAGTGCATCTGCTTGGAATTGTGCTTTTTGGGCTAGTTCGTCAGCGCCCACAAAATCAAGTACGCCCGCAAATGCATTTGTCATTGATGATGCATACTCAACCGCCGCCATAGCGACTGTTTTAATACCAGCAGTAAAACCATTGAAAACAATTCTAACTGCCCCTGCAACGCGCTCAGCCCCTGAAATAAAACCGTTTATGTTATCGAGTAATACCTTAAATGATTCACCGCCATCGGTGATGATACTACTGAAAAAAGCACTGATTTTTTGAGCGGCTAAATCTATGCTGCCATCTTTCACTAGACGATCAAATTCGCTATTGAGTTGCTTCATAAAGTCGATAGCAACTTGATACACGCCTGAGTCAGCCATTTTGATTTTAAAGGCTTCCCACTTATTACTAATAAGCGTGACTTGGCCGCTTAAGCGGTCAAGGCTTTTCGCTGCTTGCCCGGTTGCTTGTTTACCCATTTCGTCAAACAGGGCTTTCATGGTTGCGCGACTGAGCTGGCCTGACTCTGACATTTTTTGCAGCTCAATAGCGTTTTTACCGGTTACTGTTGCAAGCAAATCCCATACTGGCACGCCGCGTTCAATTAATTGCAGTATTTCTTCTCCCTGCAATTTTTGCTTAGCCCAAGCTTGACCAGCAGCAAGAATAATACCTTCTAGTTTTTCTTGTGAGCCACCCAATTTGGCGTTGTAATCAACCAATGACTGCATTGCACCAGCCATCGGATCAATGCCAAAGGTTTTTAACTTGGCAAACGACAACTGGGCGCTTTCTAAGCGAGTGCCCGTTTCGTTGGCAAAGTTTTTAATCCATGCTGTTGCTTGCTCACCAGCGGCAATACTGCCCATCATTGCGGCCATTTGCGCGCTAAATGATTGCGCTCTATCACCCGCAGATAATACCCCTAATACACTGTCTTTTAGCTTATCAAGGCCAATGTATGTACCCGCCATAATAAGTAGGTCTTGGGTTGCTTGTTTAATACTAGAGCCAAAACCATCAGCACTTTTTTCAGTATCGTTTAGGGCTTTACGTTGTTTTTCTAAGCGAGTATTAACATTATCAATTGCTATTTTTGCGGCAACTTGTTGCTGATCAAGCTGCTTGGTTTCGGCGCTTAAGTTATTTAAATCCTTACCAGTAGCCGTTAACGTAACTTCAAGCTGCTTAAACTCACCTCGGTTTTTAACGATGGTGGTACTTAGGCTATTTACCGATGTTTGCGCTTCTTTTACGTTTAAATTGTATTCAAGTACTTGCTTGGCCGTGGCTTGCTGGCTTGTTTTAAGCTCGTTAAGTTCAGCTTGCTGTTTTTGGATTGCTGCGGTGTATTTTGCGCTGTCTGTGGTTGCTTCTTTTTGTTTTTGTGTAAGCGCTGCAAGCTGAGTTTCTGCTTTTTTAATACCCGCTATATAGTCATTATCAGCTTGCTTAGCTGCTTTTTGCTTAGTGGCTAGTTCGGTAAGCGACGTTCCTGCACGAGTGTAAGCGCGTTCGTTTTCTGCAAGCGATTGTGATAATTGCTCATAACGAGCAATAGCGGCTTTTTGAGCCTCAATATTACCGAGTTGATCGGTTAATATTTTACTCGCAGCTTCTAGCTCTTTAATTTTTTTATTTGTTTTTTGAGCACTGTCGCTTACGTTATCTAAGTTCTCGCTGTACTGCTGTGCCTTGGGGGACGCGTTACTTGTGCTTTTAGTCGTATTGTCTATTTCATCATTGAGCTTTTGTGTGTTTGGTGCGGCCGTTTTAGCGGTGTTTTCAAGCTCGTCTATTGAGTCTGTCAGCTTTTTAGCTGCGGGGGCTGCTTTATCTGTGCTGGTGCTAACGTTGTCTATTTCATCACTAAGCTGCTCAGTTTGAGGGGCAGCTGATTTGGTTTTTTGCTCAAGTTCATCAATTAAATCACTGAGGTTTTTTGTAGCAGGATTAGCGGCATCGGCGCTTTGCTCAATATTTTTAAGCTCTGTTACCAGCTGCTCAATATTTTGCTTGCCTGTGGCTTCGGCAACGATGCGTAAGGCTAATTCGAGTTTTTTATCTGCCATGGGTTCAACTCAGTTTAAACAGTGTTTAAATGGGGGATAAAAAGGCTCAGGGGCTGAGCCTTTTGGTACGAGGTAATTGATTAAGCGTCTAGCTCGTCAATGTAAAATGGCTCATCTTTGCCATTTACAAGCTTTGCTGTGCCTTCAAGTGCAGCACTTACAAACTCACTGCCGGCTAAATCAAGCTCTTTCGTAGGCATCATAGAAGTGTCGTAAATTTCAAAGTTAACTTGCTTACCATTTGCTAAGTTAGTGCCCTCACCAAAAATACGTAAACGTGTTTGTGACTTAGTACCGCCTTTTATACGTTTGCCGGTGCGGGCGTTATAACTGCCCGTAATGGTAATGCTGCCACCAGCGGCTAATGAACCACCTTTGATTGAACGGATCATGCCGAGTGCAAAGTTAAACTCGTAATCAACGCCTGCGACTTTAGTTTCAGTGGCTTGCTTAACAACTACGTCATCAGTAAAGTTTTGACCAGGTACAACAACCCACGATTGATTTTCAGGCAATGTCACAGCTTCATCCGTTAACGTGCCCGCTGCATCGTTAATGGCTGCAACCTCCCCCATCAACGCTAAAGCAATTAGTTCGGCAGGTTGGTCATCAAACTCCCATGTAATAGCCGCTGGCTTAGCGATTTTTACATCATCCAGGGCTTGGCCCTTACTGGCCTTTTTATTTGATGTACGGACAACTGAATCAGCCTCAGTTTTAATACCGAGCTTGGTGGTGTTAATTGGGCCAAAGATTTGGCCTGTGCTTACGCCTTGTTCGTTTAAGCGATCAACAAAAATATTGCCCGCAAGTAAAATACCGTCGCTCATATTAAAGCGCTCCTTTAAGAGTCATTTGACATGTAAAAGCCAGCGGGTAGTACGCGTGGCCACTGGTGAATTGAGGTTTAGCTGGGGTGTTTACTCTAAGCCATGGCCCCGTACCGTTAAGTACTTTGCCTGCCATAGCGCGAATAATGTTTGTTAAGTGCTCGCCTGCGTTATCTTGCTTACGAACAACTAATACAACTATCCATGTTTGCGTTAGCTTCATTAAATAGCCGGCGTTTTTACTCTCTGGTAAATTATCGCCGTAATACATTAAATGAAGGCTTGGTGTTGTTTGGCGGTCTTCCTTGATGTCTGTAAGTTCATCACTCAAGTAAACGCGCTTAATGCCTGACACTTGTTCGAGTGCCTGTTTAAGCGGGTTTTGAGCGGCAAAATAGTCAGTGGTAATTTCAAACATCAGATAAATCCCTTTGTTTTTTCACGCGCAAATACAGAGCCAGCACTTTGTATTGTGGCAGTGTCTTGCACTTTGGCGTCTTGCCCCAGTGCGTCAACGCCTATACTTAGCTCGCCTTTTGCTACTGACATTAAAAATTTAATTGCGTCCTTGTAACGGGTTTCTACATGCTCTGGTACATCGTTTGTGCCGAGCTTGTAGCGAGCAATATCACAACAAAACTGCTCAAGTAGATTAGGAACGGTGACAAGCGGCAACTCATAACGCCCAGCTAAATAGCCGTTAATCACGTCGCTTGCATCGTTTATAGCCTGCTCAATAACTGCGGTATTAATTACATCAGCGGGGCCATCTTCGCGCTCACTTAAATAAATAAGATCACGCTCGCCAAAACGTTGTTGCATCGCGGTTATTGTTGCGTAAGCCATTTACTCGCCCTCGCCTGCTTTGGCTGCTTCTTGTAGCCATTGCCACGCTAAATCACGAGTAAGCGCAGGTACTTTAACTTTAATTACTTCGCCTTCGGTTTCGCCTGGCGCTTCATAAGAAACCTGAGCACAGCTGGGTTGCTCTGCAAATTGTGCATCAATCATTAGCGCAATAACGGGTTGTAGCTCAATTGGGGCTTGGGTGTAATCAACGTTTGCATAAAGCAAAGGATTGTCTAAATCTGCACCCAGGTTATTTGCGTCCAGCTGTGATTGCGGCGCAGTACTCGCATCGAGCGGTATAGCTTGCACCGATAAGCGTGGATCATTTTCAATTGCATCAAGCTGCTCTTGGTCAAGACCAGCGGCGGGGATTTCATTTTTACCTTGGTTGAAACTGAGGCCAGCTCGGCGGTAGCCGGTTGGCTGCATGCAACTGACAATAACAGCAGAGATAAGGCTGATTTTAAGCGTTTTCGCCATTTCATTATTACTCCTGGTTTCAAGCATGGGGCTATAACGCCCCGTACTTAGTAGGGTTTAACTATTGATTGGATTAAAGGTAATCAGCGACTAGCAGCTCTACACGGCCTTTAAGTTCGTTTGAGCTGTTTGAGTCAAGCTCACGCTCTAGCATTCGAGTTGCTTGTTTTTCCATACTGCTAGGAACAACAAGCAAAGTAGGTCTAACACGCAGTTTTCGACCACCATCCGCAGTGAAACCACGCATTTTCCCTATGCTGTCCCATAGGTTATCTGGCGTTAACGCGCGTTTATTAGCAAAGGCTAGTTGCCAAAAGCCAAAGCCAGCAGCATCACGACAATCAACGCCATAGCGGAACTCTTTACGAGTGAACACAACCTCGTCGTCCATTTTTGTCATAGCAATCAAGTTAGGCTTTTTACGCTCTTGGAAAATCAACGGCTTTAGCGATTTTGAGGTATCAAGTACGTACCAAGGTTCACCTTCATAGGCTACATCTTCGGCCATATTCGCCGTTGATACAGCTACACCAGTGCCATCTGCATTTGGTGCAACTGGGTGGTCAGTATCAAAAAAGTTTTGCCCGTCATAGCACAGAGTTGTAAATCCGGCAGCGAGTAATTCAAAACACATTTCGTCTGGGTGAATTGCCGCTGCGCTGCCCATTTCTTTAAAAATAGGCGAATAAATACCTAGTTCATCGTCTTCTATATCGTTGCTGTCTACGCCTACCGTCGCCTCATAGTCATCATTAACAATGCTATATGCGTGCGCTTTCATGCTTTGAATGTCACGATCACCTACCCATTTTTTAAGCGATGGGAACTTACCTAGCCAGCCATAGGTATTTGATTTGGTAGTTGACTTGATCACAGTCGCAATTTTATTAAATTGCGGCTCTGCTTCTGATTTACCTGCTTCAAACTCGGTTTTAAAACCAGTAAATAAAGCGGTTAATAATGCGGGGGTCACTAAAGCCATTAGTTTTGCTCCTGTTTAGCTTTGGCAAAGGCAGCATGGCTTAGACCTAACTGGTCTGCGGCATACTTGTCTTCTGCGGTGAGTGCTGCTAAGCCATCTTTGTCGTTTTCTGGCTTAGGTGTATGAGTGGTTTGCTGAGCGGTAAGGCTGGCAATAGGTGAACGAGCATCTAACACAGCTTTTAACGCTGCAACGCCCTGCTGATTACCTAACGATGTTAAATATTCAACTTCTGACGCAATAATGCGGCCATCTTGCTTGGCTTTATTTACTTCTTGCTCAACCGATTGCGTGGCACTGCTGCTTTTAAGCGCGACCATTTCAGTGTGCAATGCGTTGTAGGTTTCTACAGGCACGTACTTAGCTAAATTAACCTCCGTATTAGGGCTATTAGCTTTAAGTGCTGCAACGGCGTCATTAGCGTTACTTAATTGGGTGGTGAGCGTGTCGGCTTCATCGGCCTTGGCCTTTAAAGCGGCGAGTGCTGTTGTTGCTTTGGTGTAATCTGCATCGGTGACGTTATCACCATCCACAGTGACACCTAGCAAGCTCAGCAATTTTTGAGCTGCATTCATGGGTGTATCTCCATTGTTAACATGGGTTTTAGAAGTTTTTAAAACGGCTACTTTGTCCATGCCATCAACAGCAGGGTCGTTAGTTAAGGCAAAGTGGCGTAATTTGGTTGGGCGGCCTGTTTGTTTGTCGTAATGAAAAACAGGGCTTATAAAGCGATATTCGTCGTTTTTTAGGTGTGCGCGGGCTCTAGGTGTCCAACGAACGTTAAGAGCATAAAGCCCCTCGCCTGGTACATACTCTAAATCGCTTGGGTTAAACCAACCGCTGGCAGGGGCTGGCTTGCCGTTTTCTTCGGCGTGTAGGGTTTGGTGCTCGTAGTCAAAATGGTAATCGTTAGTGCGGGTGCTAGCTGTGCGTTTTAATTGCTCAAATGCAGCTTGATCAAGTAACCAAGCATTTGCAGGCACATCAAATGGGCGGCCATCATGTGATTTAAAATAACCATCTGGCATTATCATTACGCGCTCACTGATACCCTGCTCGTTTATTTCGCTTGCAAAGCGGCACGCAGCAAAACCTAAATCAGCAGGTTTGCTAGCTGATAAAGCAGCAGGTTTGCTAGCTGATAAAGCAGCAGGTTTGCTAGCTGATAAAGCAGCAAGCGCCGATGTAAGTGAGGTGGTTTCAAGTAACTTAAATGTGTTTAATGGTTTTGGCATGGCTGAGCACAGTTTGAATAATCTGTGCTCAGTATGGATTTAGATTTGCTTTGGTTGGCCGTGCGGTGTTTCGGGAATTAAAGAAAAAACAGTTTGAGTGTGTACATTGACTAATTTACCCTGTTTAAAAGATGTTTAAACAGCTCTGTTTACGTATTTAATGAAGTATACCAAGGTTTTCTAAACTTCATAGTAAGAGCCCTTGAGTGCCCTCCGAAGAGATAATTTTTATGTTTTCATATTTAAAAGTTTTAAAAATCGCTTAATTTCTTTTTTGTAAATTGACGTGTATGTTACTTCATCAAGATCATACAAAGCGCTCTCTAACCACTTGCTCCTATCTGTCAACTTAAAAAACCATTTCAATTCATATAGGTAATGTAGCTGATCTAAGCTGTTTTCTATCAAGTAATCTTTGAAATCATCTTCATTACTCTCAGCATAAAGAGCCACTAGTTTAAGCTTATTTATAAATGAGTTTTCTAATAAGAACACTTTTGATTTAATTCCATCTCTACGAGTTCCTTCAAAAGCTCTTTTAGCTTGATCTAAGCTCATATTATCTAAACCGATATCACCATGTCTCCACTCTAAACAGCTATCAATTTTTTGTTCTTCCTTTTCAATCAATTTAATAACTTTATTACTTTTCTCACGCTTTGATATTTCATTTGAATACTTTAATTGCTCCTCATGAGCCTTTCTAGTTTTTTTGTGTTCCTCCCGAGTTAAGGATATCTCTTCTCTAGTTAAGTGCAGTTCTTTAAGCTGTAACCTTAACGAATAGATTAAGAGTAAAACTGTTGAGAAAGAGAAAATAGGATTTAATATCCCACCAAAAAAATCCCCTGTAGCCCCCCAATCAGAGATAGTTCTTGCAAATCCAATACCAAAATAATTTATGAAAAAATAAATAGTTAGACACGGTACTAATAAAAATAAAAAAACACTAATGTACTTTAATTTCATGGCTCTTCCTTATAAAGAATACTAACTAAACATTTTTTGATTCATTCTCTTTTTTCCCCCCAACCTCTTGCTTACTACTTAAATCAACTTTTTTGATGAGCTCCATCATTAGCTCTTGCGTATTCAATGGAAAACTATCTTGTTGATTTAAGTTTGTTTGCCTTGAAGCAAAGATTCGTTCTGCAATTGAAATTTTAATTCTATTTTGGTCCGCTTCTGGGAGCGATGCAATGTAAGGTGTAATTGCTTTTAAATCTAACGCTGTGTGGTGATAGTTATATTGCTGTTCGCGGTGTTTTGTGGATTCTCTGGAAAGGTATGCAGCTGGTATTGATAGAATAAACACTAGCACTGTTCTGAAAATTGAGCTTTCCCAATCAAAGCCAGAGTGAGTTGAGTCATAAAATGAATAGCAAACAATACTCACAATAATAGCCATGCACGTTATAGAGCCCCCCCGTAACCAATTAGCAGCCTTTTTTTCAGCAACTGCGCTTAAATCATAATCTTGAGCCATTACTCTATTGGCTGTCTGTCCTAGAACTTCATCCATTTGCTCTTTCTTTTCTTCAAGGTAAGCTAAAGTGTCTTCGTATGATTTTTTAATAGTTTGAAGCTTAGCGTTTAACTCTTTAAATTCACGCTCAGCTGCGGCATCTACATTGTTCATATCCTTTTCAAATTGTAAAAATGATTTATCTACAACTTTTTTATGTTCACTTAGTTGGGAATCCAATTTTTTACCAATAATGTTCATGGATTCTGTTATTAGTTTTTTTTGTAATTTAGAGTAATTAGATGTCTCTGGGTCACCAGACTTAATCAGTTCTACATGTGTTGAATTGAAAGCCTTAATAAGTATAGCTATCTCTTTATAAACTAATTCAACAAGCTTTTTATCCCGCTTAGATATTTCAGGAAAACTCTGGTAATAGTGAAAAAAATCTTCATAAATAACATCTAAATTATGAAAACAGTTAGAAATTTTAGATAAGCCTAAATCAGGCTGAATTAAAGAATTTTCAGTGCGATAAGTGCCCACTTCATACTGAGTTAAAAATGAGTCCCCTATAGCGTTGATTAACTCAGAAACTTCAATATCAATATCCCTCAAACAATCTTCAATCCGGGCTATTAGCTTTGTCCCTTTTCCTAATTTATCGTAAGCCTCTATTTCATTAAGCCCTTCTTTTATTTCAGAAAAGTTTTTATTAATTGATTTTATTATTTCAAAAGCTTCTTCTACTAACATGATTCCCTTCCAAATAACCTATAAATACTTTTTCATTCTACACAAATATATACTCTAAATAATTAAAAATTCACTCAATATCTCAATCACTTCTTTCTCATCATCCTGCGACAACCCTAAAAACGGCCTTGCTGGTATGGCGGCTAAACGCGGGATCATATCGCTGGTGCCACCAAATTGATGGATAGCGCCGTATTCCATGTTTGTACCAAACTCTAATGATTCGTCACCTACGTTATAAGCGAATGTGTCACGGAGTATGTCGTTTAGCCTGAGTATTTTATCTTTGTTCTTTTTTTTACTCTTTGCGTAGTCTGGGTTAAGTGGCTGCCACGGGTCACCGTCGGGGCTGCGTTGCTCGTCAAAGTGATCACGATGAGTCAACATTAAATGTTCGCCTACATTGCCAAGTGCGGGGGCTAAGTTATCTAGGTTCTTTACCAGCTGGGTGAGCACATCGCTTACAGCGGTTGCGCCTTCGGTGCTTATGTCAATACGCGCGCCTGCCATTACACTAGCCCTTCATCAAATGCTTGCATATGAGTTTGTTGATCAAGTCCTGCAATGAGTGCGGGGAGTAGATCAGCAATTTGGTTAGCCTCTTGCCCTTTTGCTTGTTGCTCAAGCTTTGCAAATTCGCGGCATGTTTGTAGTGTGTACGGGGTTTGCTGTAGCAGCTGCTGTGCTTGGGTTAATAATTTCATCGTCTTTTATCCTGTGATTTAGCGGCATCTTTTACTAGTTGGTCTATCCAGCTTACAAGCTCTGGTTGCCATTTTTTAAGCTCTTTACGAGCAAGCGCCCAGGCGGTGAATGCCTCTGCAAATTGCTCGTATTTATTCACCGCACCGTAATAGGTAACGGGTAAGGCATTTTTTAATAGCTCTGGCGCACCTGCGTAATAGTGTACTTGGTGGCCGAGTTCGTGCAGCCAGGTTGAGACTAAACTATGTGCTTGGTGTTTATCTAGTGAATCTGCACCACTTGAAATAGTATGATCACGATTGATTGTCTCACTGTGCCAATTATACGAGTACTTACCTTTGTTATTTGCTGAGCGCTGCACGGTAAGCGCGGCGCTGTCTTTTAACGCTTGCATATCTACTTTAGCTAAGTTTTGCGCGCTTTTCACTTTTACGACTACGTGCTCATACCCTACAGAAGTAAAACCCCCGCAGTTTTTAGCGCCACGAATGCTGTATTGCATGCGCGCGTAAAATTCATCTACGCCTAAGTACTCCCCCACTTCGCTACGAATTGCTGCATTTGCTTTAGAGCCTGCACTCATTTGGGTTTGATTGACAAATACTGTTTTGGTTTGTTTGGCTGTTAAAAAGCTGTTTAACCCTTCGAGTACTTCACTATCTAACTGGGCTAATAGCGGGTCAAGCTTTAGCGCTGTGACGTTTTTAGCGCTGCTATAAGCCGATGGTACAATGCGGGTTGCTTGGTAATCCTCTATACGCTTAGCAAGCGGTGGCTTATCGGCCACTTGTTTTTTAACCTGGCTGGTAAGCTGGGCGGTATTCTTGGGGGTATAGTCAAAGCCCGGATCAATGCCCAATGGTAGCTCAAACTCTTCACCCGTTTTTTTGTTCGTCCAAGTGTAACTGCCGTTATCAGGCGCTGTGCCTACGGTTAGGCCACGGCGTTTAAGCTCCCGCTCGCTTAAGCTAAACTTTTTACATTTGCAGCCCCAGCCATTTTGCGGGCTGTGGGTGTCCCACCATGGATCATCAACTAGTAAAACCAAGTTATTCCATTTCAAGTGTATTACGCGCGGGGTTTCGCTATCGCCGTGCTTGTATAACGCATAAGGGCGGCTTGCTTTAAGCGCTTGTATTTGCCCCTCACGGCCTGCGTTGTAGGCTTGGCGTATATTGGTTTCGTATATTAACTGGCTACGCCATGCGGTCTGGCCGTTATGCTCCCAACCGTAACGGGCTTTGATATTATCAAACTCTTTTTGAAACCAGCCCAGGCTTTTACCTTCGCTTATGGCTTTATCTACTGAAGTGTAAAAGTCGTTTAGCATGTCGGCTTTGGTTACGCCTGCAACCATAAACGCGCGGTTATGAGCGCTTTGCCATACGTCATCCCAGCTGTTGCTGGGGGTATTTAGCTTTTGCCGAAAAAAGTTTATGCCATCATCAAATGGTAATGAGCCATATCTAACAGCCATTTAACGGCCCTCATCCACTTCTAGTGCGCCTAACAACTCACTTGCTGCCATTGCCTTTGCCATTATCTCAGTAAAGCCCTCTGTGCTTATTTGTGGCTCTAATTCAAGTATGCCGTCGCGTATTTCTTCTAAGCTGCTGGCGTTTTTAACCAGCTCGGTTACTGCATCGCTCATACTGTTTAAATGCGTTTGTGCTTGTGCTGCTAGCTGCTCGGCTACTAAGTCGGCATTGTCTTTTTGCGGTACTGATTTGAGTGCGGCAAAGCCTTTTAAAGCGGTTTGTGGCTCTGTTATTGGAGTTAAGCTTAAAATAGCCTCGCCCTTTTCTGGGAGTGGGATTTGGGTTTTTTCGCTCACCCATTTTGCAGGGATTGGGTAATTAACTTCGGTGAGTATTTTGAGGGCTGGGGCTAACTGGGCAATGTCTTCGGCTTCGCTGGTGTCAAATTTAAAGCGCGGAATACGGCGTGCGCCTGAGTAACTTTTAGAGTTAAGCGCGTGCATAGGGTAAATAATATCGCGCGTTATGGTATTAGCTACTTGTTTTAAATCGCTTTCGGTTATGTCGTTTAGTACGTCCATGTGAACATTACCAAGCGCGTTAGTGCTGGTTTTACCGTCGGCTTGGCTAGTAAGCGTTGCGCCTAATACCGCTTTACTTTGGGTGGTTTCACACCACTTGATCATGGCTTCAAATGGATCTGATTGACCATTGGCGGCATTTTGAAATTCAATCTCCATGCCTTTAGGAATAATGCCTCCTGCGTTATGGCCGATGCTAAGCACAGCACGTAACAAAGTGGCTTTTTCATCATCACTTGCGCCATTGGGATATTTACCCAAACGCAGCGGTAAGCCGTAAATCTCTAGGAACTCAGCAAGGTCGCGTATTGAATAGTTTTTAAATAAGTACGGCCAAGCCACCGTTGAGGTTAACCCGGTACGATGGATATACCCCGATTTACTGCGGTGAATATGCGCGCACCAGCCAAACGGGTTTAACTCTTGGCCTGTGTAACTGTTATCACGCAGCATTAACTGGTTGCGGTTATCTGGATGGGTTTGGAATAAGTTTTGATCACGAAATTCATAGCCAGTAATAATATGCTCGCCGCCATCAAACGCCCAACTTAGCTCATTACACGAAAACGATTTTAGTATTGCGTCGCTACAATCAAAAATTAGATCCTCTAACCAAGTGGCATCTTCTAATATTTCTTGGATTGCGGCGGCGTCTTTTTCCTCTTGCTCTGTTGCGTTACGGGGCGGCTCTACTGACCAATCGTATTTAAGCCAGCCTCGGCGGCGTTTGGTAAGCTCACTGAACAAGTGGCCGTCTTTGTCTTCCATATCTTTGGCTAAGTCGGCCATGGCCGCTAAATTACCTGCGTCGGCATCTTTTAGTAATTGCGCTAACTTGGCTGGAGTAAGCGCCTCGCTTGGGTGCTCCGCAAATTGACGCATCAGCATACCCACGCGGCTGTCTTGCTCGGTTTGGGTTTGCTTAAAGTCGGT
Source organism: Pseudoalteromonas sp. SR45-6 (assembly GCF_014163545.1). Taxonomy (NCBI): domain Bacteria; kingdom Pseudomonadati; phylum Pseudomonadota; class Gammaproteobacteria; order Alteromonadales; family Pseudoalteromonadaceae; genus Pseudoalteromonas; species Pseudoalteromonas sp. SR45-6. The sequence continues at coordinate 24,436 of NZ_JACJDM010000029.1, read as the reverse complement.
TGATTTAATTGGGTTGCCGTGAATATCTACTATTTGGGTCATGAGTTTACTCTAACTTTAATGATGGGCTTAATGCTTAGTACATATATATCAAGCGTTAATGTGTGTTGGTGGGCCTTGGCTAAACTGGCGGCGGTTATATCAAGCTGCTGCGTTTGGGCTGTGAAGATCTCTTGATAAAACACCCTAAAACGCTGCGCTACCATGCTGCTTTGTGGTCACTTGCCATATCACCACTATGGTCTGGGCGCATATAGTTGGTACTTGATGATTCTTGCGTTTTACCTGGTAGTTCAGTAAATTCAATCGCACTGCCGTCCATTTCAGCGGCGCGTATTAGCATGGCGATTGATACCGCGCTATCGCCGTGGCGTTTATTGCCGTCACTACCGGTGTTTTTACCTTTATCTACCTGAGCAATACCATTTTTAAGTTTGATTTGACCTAGGTCGTCGAGTACGTCCTGATCTTTTGGTAGCGTTATGTTGTCGGTTTCAAAGTAGTCTTTAAGCTTAGGCATCCACTCGCGATACCAGGCTTGTGATAAATGCACGCTATCTACTAGTTCGGTGCCGTATTTAAGGCTTGCGGCTTCTGCTAAATAACCGCCGTTACCTGTGGCGTCAAACGCTAAGCCACGTAATTTTGGTAAACGGTCACAAATATAAAGCATAATCTGCTTTTGCTGCTCGTAGGTTACGTTGCGCAGCTCGACCATAAACGGCACGGTTAGGCTGGTGTCTTGGTTTATTTCACCAATACTGAATACGGTTAAATCGCCTTTACGGGCAAAGTCTTCACCAAAGGCATGGGTAAGATCAGAATTTAACCAACTTATAAGCTCGTCAATATTTTGCTTACACCAAGTGGCTACGTCTTTTACGCGTTGCTCTTCGGTCCAGCTTTCAAAGTCGGTGGGCGCTTCATAACGTAGTACTTTGCAGTCATCACTTAAAGCACGTTCGCGCAGGCGGCGGCTTAAGTATTGGCCTGCGCCTTGGCTTGGTACGCAGTAAAGCTCCTCGTTTGCGGCGTCGGCTGTGGGGTAAAAATCAACTTGATTAGCGAGCCATGCGTCTTCTTTTTCTTGCGTCCACGTTTGCCCACTCACTAAACAAATACGTTTATAAAGCCCATGCCTCAGCGCTTTATCAATAGGAATATGATGCACGGAATACTTTTTAAGACCGCGCCGAGCTTGGGTTATTAGAGTATTAAATAGGTTATCTACCCCGTTATGGGTCGAAATTATACGTACTCGCCCGCCCCACATGGTGAGCGCCATAGCAGCTTTAAGTACTTCATCTAGGCGGTCATGAAATGCGGCTTCATCTATTACTACGTTACCTTGGCGACCTCGTAAGTTGCGCGGGTTTGAGCTTAGCGCTACTATTTTTTTACCCGTACTTGGGAATTTAATTTCAAAGGTGTTGATTGATCGCTTTGTACCGTCTGGGTCTTTTTCTTCAAATATGCCCTCTTCTACTTCGCCCATAACCATGTTGAGCTTTTGCGCCCAAAATGCACAAGCGTCTATAAACTCCTTAGCCATTTCTTTATCTGAGCCAAGGTAATAGGTGTTTTGTGCGTTTGCGGGGGCAGCTGCGCTTAGTACGTCGTCGAGTGCTTCGGCAAAGGTTAACCCAGTACGGCGAGACTTTTCGGCAATTTTTACTATTGCATCATCTTCCATCCATAATTTTTGATAACCAAAAAGTATGTCTGTGCCCATGGCAACCGCTAAAGAACCTGCCACTTTGCTAAGCGGTAGTTCGTTAGTTTGGGTAATACTTTGCGCGGTGCTAGTCATGCTTTAGCCCTAATATGTCGCGTTTGAAAAAGGCCAGCATATCGTCTGCGGTTTGCGGTAAGTTTTCGTTTTTAACCTTTTGGTCTAGGTCTTTAGCGAGCTTTTCAGCATAGGCTTTTTCTATTTCTTGCTGGCGTTTATGGGCGGCCATGGCGGTTTGCTCTAGGCGCTGAGCTGCGAGCATAGCGTCTTTTATTGTGTCGATGTCTACCGCTGCATCTTCGTCGGGGTTCATCATTTGCTGCTGCATAGCGCGGAACAACTGCGAGCGGCCCATTTCTAAAATAAGCTTGGTGGTATCGCCTGTGGGCTTTTCGCCCAGCTCTGCGGTGAGTGCTTTGGTTGACTCGCGCAGGTCGCGTAGCTTTTGGCCTATGGCTTCGGTTTTTTGGGCATGACGGCTTAAGCCACTGCGGCTAATAGTTGCGCCTTCATCTAAACCAGATTCAATAATAAGGCTGTTTACAGCATCGAGTATTTCACCTTGGCTAAAGCGCTTATCACGTAGCATTGAGTCGAGCTGCTTTTTAATATCTTCTGGCAGTAAATCAACTTTGCTGGGTTGGCCTCTGCGGATTGACTCACTCATAGTTACCCCCGAGGCCCTGGGCGTTTAATGCCAGGAACAACACTTGTACCCTCAGCTACGTCTATGCCTGATTGCGTAATACGGGCAACCCATGTGTTTTCTGTGAGTTTATCGAGTGTTATATAGCCGTTTTGCTCTAACCAATTAAGTAAGGTTTTAAGCTGATCACGACTACAACCCAACGCATAGCGCTGTAGCACATCGGCTAACATACTGCTGTTTGCACCGTAATCGGCGGATTCTTTAAGGGCGATTAAAATGCTAATTCGTTGATGTTCGGCTTGAACTTGTAACATTGCCATGATGGTTTTTTCCTGTAGTAAATTATTGTTGGCTTAGCTATCGCTGCTGCGCGCGCCTCTAAGTTCGTTTTCCATTAGTAGATCAGTTAGGCGTTTTAGGTCGGTTAGCTGGGGATTTAAGCCGTCAATTTTGCCGCTGACTTCGATCAAGCGTTTATCTAGCTCGTGTAGATCTTCTGAGTTGGGCAAGTCTTCGATGGTTTTCTCGACAGCGCTTAAACGGGTTTCTAACGCTTTTGAAATATCTTCATGTGCTTTCTTAGTAACAAAGGTACTGCGCAGCCAAGCCAATGCAGCGGCCCCAACTATGGCAATACCTACCGTTAAAATGGCTTTGTACCACTCCAAAATAAAATCCATGCTAAGCCCTGTAATGCTGTTGTTGTATTTCAATAAGTGATTGGCACTCAACACAGGTACTACAGTTTTTAACCGCTTTACGCCGTGCTGCGGGTATGTCAATGCCGCACTCTTGGCAGTGCATAAACTCTGCACCTGGTTTGTTTGATTTTTCTCGATGCATGGATAGCGCAGCATCTAGCAGGTGTTGTTCTATTTTTTGCGCATCGTCAAATTTGCTCAATTTGGTTTCCTTACTTTTTCAATTACGTTTTTAATGCCTTGCTTAACGCCCGGTGCAGCTTTTTCAACGGTGCGGCCAATTACATAACCACCAATACCTAGTTGCAGTAAGTCCCATGCTTGCTCAGATAAGCGAAACGCCAGCACACCAAAGGAATCAAGGCAAATCAAAATCAAAAAAGTCAGCATGGTAATAGGCCGCCAATTACGCTGTAACCAGCTTTCGCCTTTGGCCTCGGCTGTAATGATTTGCGATTGCGCCTCTAGCACTTTGCCTTGTAGTTCTACAATTTTGCCCTCAAGCTCTAGTACTTGGCTTTGCGCTGTGTTCTCGATGCGCTTGAGTTCGTTGGTAATGGTTTGGCGCTCTTCGTCGCTGGTAAAGAGGTTGTCAATCAACTTGGTGACTGGCTCGACCACGTTAAACCAGTTGCTAATTGCCATTTTCACTCTCCTTGAAAAGCCGGTGCTGGCGCTTGCGCTCTTTTTTAATTGCGGCCTGCAAGGCGTGCCACACTTGTTTAGCTTTGGGATTGCTGTTTAACATGTTGTTGGTAAATGATTCAGGGTGTTGTGAGTCGTATTTTTTACCAGTGGCCTCTTCGTAGCTTGGCTTAACTACATGCTGCTCTATTTCACTAAACACTAAGGTAAGCGCTAGCTCTTTAATAACGGTATTTTGCGCTGTAGTAAGCGGCTTTACTTTAGCGACCATTGGATTCTCCAAAACGTTTTTTTAATCGTTCACGGGCTTTTTTAAAACTTTGTTGGCCGTCTACTCTTAGCTGTATGTCGATGGCTCTGACTGATTGCCAACCCTTGTTAAAGTGGCTTTGCATAGTGCCGCAGTGGCTGTGTAGTGGTATTTTGCGTGGGTCAAATGGCATGTTATGCATACGTGCATCAACTTCTAATTCCATGCGTTTCTCGCGGCCTTTTTGATATGACCAATCCCAATTGCTGCCCATTTAATACACCTCTAACAGCTGTTTAACAGCGTATTCAGAGGTGTGAGCAAGGCGGTTATACCAGCCCTCTAGGTTTGGTTTCTGACTTGGATCGTTTGCACAAATACGGGCGTACTTACGGCCACGGTTTACGCTGAGCAATACGGTTAAGCTAAGTGCTGGGCGCTCTACGATAGCGGCTAGGGTTTTTGGCCCCATGCGGCTATCTGGTTTTGAGTTTACTAGTCGCTGGGTGAGCATGGTCATGGCGGGTGCGCCGTGCTGCACTGCACCATCAAGCAGCATAAAATCAACACCTGCGGGAACTTGCTCGCAGTACATAGCGCGCCAATAGTCACGATGATAAAGGCGTACAGCATGGGCAAGGGTTAGGTTTTTAATGTCAAGGTTTAGGTATGCGCGCTGGCTAATGCCGTACTTTGTAAGACCGCCACGGTCTGAGGCTAGATCGTTTAAACCGCCGTCACTGCGTAAACCGCCCTCTAAATACAAAATAGTTAATATGCACTGGGCAAATTTAAGCGAGTACGGGGCAAGCGCTGCTTGTATTTCTGGCGATTGTTTAAAGTAGTTTAGAGTTGGGAGCATACCGAAAAACCTTGTTGTTTTTCGGTATTGTGGTTAGTTAACCCGTATTAATGGCCGTGCGGGGTTTCGGGAATAAATAATGTCTTACTTATTTTTTTTTGCATTTTTATCAATAGGTTTGTAGTAAACATTAATTGGAATATGTCTAACAGTGTAATCGTTAGAACTGCCAGTGTGCTCATGCGTTGATATAAAACAATCTTTATTTTGAGGACAAACTTTGGTTTTTATACTTCTGGATTTATAAAAAGGGTCATCAATCAGCATATTTTCCCATTTTGTTACAACCTTGGAAGTGTTCCCTGTTTTATTAATAATTATAACTGCACCATGGTTTTGTTTATAATTACCGGAGCTATACCTATCAGATAATTGCTTAAAGCCCTCTAACAAATCATCATACTTTCTATGAACTTTAGATTCACCAAGCCATTGATAGCCATATTGTTTGTCATTAACTATAATATCTGGATGACCTTTATTGAAGGTATCATGTCCTGCATCATAACCGATCATGTTTAGGTAGTTTGCAATCTCTAAATTATACCTATCTTCTTCATCTTTTTGCCTCATTGAAGCTGATGTTACAATGCTCCTGGCAATATAATCATCTATATCGATATATAAACGAGTAATCCAATCTTCGTAATTTGATCTAGAGCAAAGTCTTGAAGGAAAGCCTGCTAATGTTGGAACATGACTTTCCAGTTTTATGAGTTCTGACAGTGTCATCTCGGGGGTCATATATCAGCTTCCTCAACAGCGTAGTTAGAAAGCTTAAAATAGATATATATATGGTCACGAACGTCAGAAATTAACTCACCTGAATCAGGTACCTCTATTTCATTATATTTTATTGCTGATTTTGTGTTTTCTTCGTCTAAATCAATACAATAATCTTCAAAAATATATTCGAAGTGCATTGTTAATAAGGGCACCCTTGCCCCACAAAAATATTGGGAAAGTCTAGTTATATCAACTGTTGAGACATCACATGCGTAGTACTTTCCAAGTAAAGAATAAGTTAAATGAACATCTTTATTTATTTGCTTAGCGAAGAGTGAACTTAAAAAGTTTTGGGCACACATCTTCAAACTAGAATTCTTCCAGTCAGATTGTACTAAACTTTGTAAGTACTCATATGTATTCATTATTTAACTTTTTCAGAATTTGAAAAAAAATATCTTGGTCATATTTCAAAACCGAAGATGACATAATCGCATAAAATAACTCCCCTCCGCCTTTTCTACTTAGTTCAGCTAAAGTTGCATTTAATGATAATTCGACTTCTGTATGTTCAGAATTATCCTTTTTGTCATCTTTTTTAAGACTAGAATCCCATCTGATTGAAATTTTATATGGTTGTAAATCCTCACAATTATCTCTACCACCAATATGGAAACTTCCAGTTCTAACGTCACTCCCTTTTTGCTTATTTCTATTTCTTTCATTATGAACATAGCCTTCATCCGTACAGAAAGTCAGCTCACAAACTCTGTAATTATCTGATGTGTACAATCTTTCTATGAGAGGATAAAAATTTAAAGGCTTTCGGAAAGCATTAGATCTACTTAACCCATGTATTTTAACAAAAGAATTTTTAACAGCGCTAAATGCATGGTCAAGTTCCTTTTGACCTGAAATAAGATCACTATCCAATCTGATATCAACTGTATTATCCATATAATTGATACACACAATATCTATATACTGTTTTAACTTTTCTTCGAAAACGGTAACTTTTTTATATTGCTTTAAAAATTCAGCAACCTCATTCTGTTCGTTATCTAAATATTCTTTAGGGACAATTTCTTTCTTTTCAGTTATTGAGCGAATCGTTGAGAAGTAAAAATAAGTTTTTTCACCTTTTATCTCAAAGTGGATTAATTCTACATCACTAACGTCACTGATTAAATCTTCAGGTATGAGGTAAGGGAAGTGCTCTCGAGCTAACTTATAAGAATCACCTTCAACATTGAAAGGATCATCAACCAGCGTATGGGTTAAAACAAAATCATCCGGTAAGGTAAATATTTGTACAGTTTTTTGTCCACCAGTTAGAACTTCCAAATAATAGTTTTTGAATGTATCTATAAATTTAAGTGCTTCTACGTCTTTACTTAAAAACTCTTTAAACTTTTCAACAGTGTTAATTGAGCCTCGGTGAACCTTATAGTCATACTTTTTCAGAAGAGCTTTAAGTTGCTCCCAATGCATTTTTTTACTCAACGATTCGAGTAAAGCTAAAGCTTGTTTAACTGCCATATCCCTTCCAGCATTTTTATTTTTGTATACATAACTATAACTGTAAATCCCTCAATTTAAAATAAACTTCTTTGCCTCCTTTGTACTTCAACACTTCGCTGTTGCTGAATTACCTCAGCAACACGCCTCTGTGTTATACCAAACTTAATAGCTAAGCTTTCCATGTTATAGCCGTTAAACTCTTGCCATATTTGAATATCGCGCAGCGCTGCTTTTAAGCGTTGGTCTGTTGGTATGTATACATCGCGGCCACCAAAGTAATGGCCTATTGCCAAGGTGATTGCCTCCCCCACTATGCGCGGCTCATTAATTTTAGCTTTAGTAAGCTCAGCCTCAATTAGTAATGCTAGAGATTGTAAGTTGCTAGGCCAGCGCTTACGAACGGCTGCGGCATCATCAGGTGATAGCTGAGTAAGACAATGTTGCAGCTCTTCAACACTACTACCAAATAGCTCTGTTTGCTGCTCTGTATGATTAGTCATTATTACCTCGCTGTTGCTCTTTTCGTAATTCGCGCTGGTGCCATTTTTTAAGTGACTCTAGCACCTGTATAGCTTGCTGCTGGGTTAAAAAGTGGGTGTGGTAACTTACGTTTGCCCCCACTTTGGCACGGTTAAGTATGCGGTTTACGTAGCTGTCTAGTGCGGTTTCTGAGCCATCACGCACAAAACCCTGTTTATGCATGTTGATCCAAATAGCGCGGATTTTGTTTATTTCGCCATGTTGCTTTGGTGATGATTTAGGGCTTAAACGGCGTTTAGCCTTGGTTTTAAACCCTGCTTTTTTAAAGTGTTCTAACACTTGATTTAACTCTGACCAGCTCATTTGGCTGCATGAACGCTTGCCCGCTGAGCCAAAAAGTGCAGCGCGGTAGGTGTCATCATCTAGCCCTAGTTGGCTTTTTGCTATGTGAATTAGCTGTATAAGTTTTTGCTTAGTCATGGCGTTTAAACTCTTCTAGCTGCTCGCGTAAGCTTAAATAGCTTTGGCAAATATCTGCGCCTTCTTGCTGTGTAAACACGCTGCTATCAATTGCAAATGTGTGTGATAGCTCTAAAAACTTAACCAGCGCGGCCAACTCTTTGAGTTGTAGGCTTGGCGTTACTTGTGTATTTGGGGTAGTCATAAAACCTCCTATGTTTGCTGTTTATCAAAGCTCTTGCTGATTGAAAAAGCTTTGATAAAAAGCCGCATCCATGCGCACTTTTTGGTTACTTAACTGGGTTGTGTTATGCCTTTTTGCACTGGTGGGTTGATGCCGACCAGCTGGCTTTGCACTACAAATGTGATGTTTTGAAATACAAAGTTGATATTTACTGGCTCTTTGCTTTTAGCTACGAGGGTTACAAGGCTTTGTAAATCGCTATGTTCATTTACTTGAATTGTTGGTGTAACTTCCATGATTTCTCCCCTTTACAGCTTTGCTATATCAAGTGATATTGCGCGCTCTTGCTCGCCTACGGTTTCGTAAAAACGAATAAAGCGGGTTGAGTCTATGACTTGAATTGCATCGGCTATGATGTCCATTGCACGCTGCCATTTACCGCTGTCGTCGGTGATTTTAAGGCGGCGCAACCCCAGTACTTTTTGCACGCTGACTTTGCCTTTTTTATCGGTGGCAAAGGTTTGCTCAATAATGAGCTTTAGGTTTTCGTTAGCGTTTGCGCTCCATTCGTTTAGGCATTCGTCTATTAACTCTTTTGCTATTAGCAGCTCTGGGCCAAGCTCGATGCTCTCTTGTACTTGCAGGGTGATTTTTTGCTTGTGATCAAAACTGCGTAGCGTGACGTTGCCCTTTTTACCGCCCATTTCTACTGCATACTCTTGGGCTAGTAAGCCCATGAATGCGTCAAACTCGCTCATTTGCTGCTTTTTAAATTCAGCAAGGGCTTGGCTTTGCTCTTTAGCTTTGACAATGGCTGACTGCACAAACTCATGGCGAATAATATCGGCTGGGCGAATGCCTTTAAGAGGCACTTGATGGCCTTTATGATTAACTAAAAAATCTTGTGGCATGGTGGTTTATCCTTCTATAAACATGATGATTTGGCCGTGTAGTTTTGCTGGGCGAACTTGGCGCGTTTGCCCGTTTTTGGTTTCGGTTATTACTGGTAAATGTGCTGGGGCTTTGCCTGCCACTTCGATGATGTGGCGGCTAAAGCCTTTATGTGAGCTGATAACTCGCAGCCCTCTTTTTTGCAGTTCTATTAATGTGTCGCGTAGTTCCATGGTTATTTACTCTCGCAAATTTTTGAGTGAGGGCAGCCATTACGACACGCCCTATAAAGTGCAACACGTACATGATTGGTTGCTGCAAACTTTTTAGCCTGGTGCTCTAGGCATACGTTGATTGGGATCACATCAAGGATTGGGCAATCAACAGTGCTTGCCATAAAAACACCCTCGACACGTTGCTGAATGACTTTGGTGTTTGCCTTGTATTTACCGTTTATTACTTGGCTTACAGTTGCTTTACTCACCCCTAGTTTTTGAGCTACGAGGCGCATCCCTTGCGCTTTTGTTTCATCAGCAAGTACTTGCAACCAGTTAGTTGTAGTCATGCGCCTCTCCTAAGGTAACGGGAGCTATTTGTACTGTTTTGCGCTTTACTTCTTTGAACTTAACGAGCTTGTTTGTATTGGCATCAAACACGCCTTTAGTTTTGGGAATTGGCCGTTTAGGCCCGGTATTTTTTAGCATGCGGTAAATAGTTGTCTCCCCAGCTCGCTCTATTAAGGAGCCTGAACGCGGGGCATTTTTTACAACAAATATGTACCCTACTTTTTTAAGTATTGAGATATATGAGCGAGCTGATGACAACGACACATTAGCGGTACTTGCCACTTGGCCTGCATCAAACTCGTTTAGGATGCGCATTGATTGCCACATGCGTTGTCTCCCTGAATTTTTATTAGTTACACCACTTTTTACAGGCTGTTCAAACGGGCTATAACTGGCATTTAAAATGCTGTAGTAAATGTCGTCATGATCAGCATGTTCAGCAATCGCGTTTGCTGCGACTAAGCGCTTTGCAAAGGCTTTTAAGCTATCTAATGTGGTGTGTTCGATTGCGTCGCGCACTTGTTGCAATGAAAACCGTTTTAGGATTTTCATTGCTTGCCATGCGTCTTGTAATTTTTGGCGGCTCACTGGTTTTCCCCTACGCTTTTTTAAGGAAAAATTCTTTTGAGCCCCACTGTTGCAGGTCGATACTTGTTAAGCCGTTAGCAAGTGCGAATGCCTCTATTTTTGATAGGCCAGTGATGATGCGGCGTACTTCGCCGTCAGTATCACTAAGTAGCTGTTTGAGTAAATCATCTTGAATAGTTAAAACAGGCTCGATTACTGCGTTAACGATGATTTGTAAGTCTTCAAACTGGGTTGGCTTGAACTCTAACCATTCTGAAATACGGTTATAGAATTGACGATGACGCTGTAATTTACGGCGTACTGATTCCATGCCAATTAATACTACTGGGCAGTAGGTTAGGTCGTGAATGTCTCGCACGATTTCTAGGGTGTTTTTGTCGTTTAATAGGTAGTCGGCTTCATCAATAAATAAAGTGCGATTAGAGATAGCCATGTGCTCAATGATGTAATTAAGCATGGCTTCACGGGTATAAATATCAGGGCCGCTTAACTCTTTAACTATTTGGCGCAGTAATTGGGTTAAACTCATGCCTGATGTAGCGCGGATATAGATACCATCGCAGCGGTTTACCAACCATGCAGTAGCGGTAGTTTTACCTAAGCCTGGATCACCGTAAATTAAGCCGATGCCTGGCACGCCATGCGCGCGCTGAGTTAGTGCTTCAACCATCATTTGAGTGGCTACTACGTTACTTACGATCGCTATTTTAGTTTTCATGGTTTATTCCTTTACTGTTTATGCAATTGAGTTAGTGCAGCAGGTGCTGCGTTCATTTCTGTTAATAGGTCATCTAGTCGTGCTGATAAGGCACGGTTTTGCTGCTCCCACGTATTCAGCCAAAGCGCATCTACATCACTTAATTGGTTATTTAAGCGCTGCTTTTTGTGGTACATGGCTTTGTCTTGTGGGTTATTAAATAACGGTACTGGGTTGATATTTGCCGCCGCTGTTTCATCACTTAACTGCTTACGGCGTCTCTCAAACTCGCTTAGCTGTTCGTCGCTGTAGGTTGTAACAGGCTTGCTATCAAGTGCTTTAATTGCTGATTGAGTTATTACATTAGTGTGTTCAACACTTTGTTTAGGCAGTGTTGCTAATGCTTTATTTTGCTCGCTGTAATGGGTGAGTACTTCATTTGCTATATCTGATACATTTACTGATTTAGCGGTCTTTTTAAGCTCTTTTAGCTTGCGTGATGTTTCGGCTGCTTGGCTGCGTTTTGCATGGTGTGCAACGTCTTGGCGTGTCATACCTGCTGATTGAATTTCGTGGTCTACTGCGACACAAATAAACTCGTTATTCATGCGATTAAATACGTATATACGGCCTACGTTTTTAGGGTCCCATTTACATAGCACTTCGCTACCTACGATTGCGCCAAGCTCTGGCGCAATATAGAAACCGCCACTTAGCTTGATACCTTCTTTACCAACTGTGCGTAAACCTCTATTTGATGGCACAGGTTGCAGCATTACGTCGAGTAGGCGCTCATCTTTGATCACTTTGATTTGGTCGCGACTTGCTGCGAATAAATCAAATGGTGTTTTGTTGCCTATGTTGCTGTGTGGCTTGTGGTGGTAACGGTTGTCTATCCAGTTATCTACAAACTCTTGCAGCTGCTGGGCTGTCATGTTGATTTCGATTGCTGATTTATCGCCGCCCTGCTTTGCTAATAAGCGCTGTGCAAAGGTTTTGCGCGCTTCGATTTCTTGACGTTCTGATACGTTATGGCCGATATAGCCTGTTAGTAGCTCCGCTAAATCATGCGAAAAGGTTTTGAAAAAGCGCTCGATATATGGCTTTTCTTCACCGCTAAATGGCCGTGTTGTTTCGTGCTTTATATCGAGTGCATCAAACACACTAGTAATTTGAATTGATGTGTAGTCTTTGCCGTTATCAGTACGAGCAATTTCAGGGATACCCCAATCAAGTATGGCTTTACGGATAACTAAACAAATACCGGTACTGTCGCTGGTTGGGTGGATCACAACTTTAGAACGGCGTGTAAATACGTCGATAATGCCGATTAACGAGTGACGGCCATCAACGAGCATTACGTCAGACGGGGTTGAATCGAACTCCCATAACTGATTAATACGTTTAATGTTTTCGTCCATTTTACCCATGGCGCTCATATACTTGTTTTTCCAAGCATCAGGGTTTGCCATTTTGGTATAAAGCGCGCTGTTGTCACGCTTCCAACGTGTTAGCCATTCACGGATTGTGGTTTCTGCTGGGATTGCTTTGCCCTGGCTGTAAAAACGAGCTATTAGCCCCTCTTTTACTTGGGTGGCTTTTACGTGCGGGTATTGGTAAATCATAGCGATGCAAAAATCACTAAGCTCTGGATCAGAGTCGATGATTGATTTGCCTGAGCGCTTAATTTTTACAGCAAGCCCTGCTATGCCTTTTTGATCTATCGTTTTTTGCCAGCGTAATAAGGTAATACGCGAAACGGATGGGATTAAGCTTTTGTGCTCTGCTGGTATATCTAACAAGCCTTGATTATAGCGCTCACTAAATAGATCAAACCCTAAAACTTTAGGTAGACTGTTCGCACTTACAAACTCTTTTGCTGCGTTTAATAAATAGATTTTCGCACTTGCTTTGGGTGGGATATTCTCAAGCCCTGCGAGTTGCTTTAAGTTTTGATGCTTAAGTTCTGTTGTTAGTTGTTGGTTTAAACGATCACTTTGCTCATTCACAGCAAGGTATCCTTTGCCACTTTGAGCTGCTGGCGATTGATTATCTTGAATCATTGCTTGTTGCACTTGCACACGAATATGTGCAGGAAGTTCAACAAGTGCATACTTGCGAACTTTTCCGCCTCGGCCTTTTACTTCTGTATAGGGCCATGCCTCAGCCTTAGCTTTTAATTGAATACTGCGCTTACTTACTAACAAGAATGCAGCTATCTGGTGAGCTGTTAATAGTTCCATTATTCAACCCTCATTAATTTACGGCGGCCTGCTTTACGATTTGGTTTACCATCAACTCCATAGCGTTCAGGCCATATTTCAAAGGCGCTGACGCCAATTACTTCGGCAATTATTTTTTCAACTACGGGGTAAGGCCGATGTAAAGCGGTTTGCACAGCGTTTGATGTATAGCCACGACTAAATGAAAGTTGACGACAAGACCAACCCTCAACTTCTAAGGCTGCCTTTATTTCTGTTACCGTCCAACCTGGACGATTTGCATGTTCCATTTTATGCACCCTTTCGTGTGTATTTTGTATTCATGCACACAAATATATACACGCAAAATTGTGCATACAAGTATTATTTGCACACATTTGAGTGCATCGCAATTAAGGCATTGATTTATATGTGAAATTAATTTTTTAGTTTTTTGCTTGGCTGGATCGCGCTTCGCGCTTTGAAGTGCGAAGAGATCGCACTTTGAAGAAAAGCTGATTTTCAATTTTTATTTTGTATGCACTCGCTTGTGTGATTAAATACTGTTATGTCCACGATCATAACTATTGATAAAGTTAATGCCTGCATTCAATGAGTACTTAAAAACGTTAAGAGAACGTAAGTTCTTAGATATCGGAACGGTAGCCGAACGAACTGGCGTGCATAGAAACACTCAATCAAAATATGAGGATAGTCGCGATCCCCCTTTCGATTATTTAGTGGAGTTTTCAGCTTTAGTTGGTGAGCCATTTATCAATGTTTTATTAAAACGCCTGGATGATTCTAAAGCTTCACCAAATGCAATTGATCGTGCGTTAGACTCTTTAACACCAACGCCTGTGGCCCATACTCAGAGCCAACTGAGTGACGAAAATCATACTGATAAGTTACAAGTTCAACTAAGTGAAGAGTCACACACGCTTATTCCAGCAGGTGCATTAGTTTCTATAGATACTAGCAATAAAACTATTGATGCTGATTCGATTTATGGGTTTTTAAACCCAATGAATGGTGGTTATTTTGCTGCCAAGTTAAAGCTTACAAATTCTAAGCTTCATTTGTTGTTTGATCACCCTACTCGTAAAGACTTGAGCTTTGCAATTGAAGGTGGTGAAACCGAATCTCATTACATTCTAAAAACACTCGGTTTATTAGGAAAAGTTGTGAAAGCTGAGCTTAGCTTTTAATTTATCAATGAACGCCGTTTTTATCACGGTTTCGTACTTTTATTTATCATTAATTCGCGGTTTGTCTTTTCGCGCTTTATTTTTATAAAACAGCGCTTAAACCCTTATTTATCCCGCGTTTTCCCATCTATTCTTATCTATTCCCTAGTTATCATTTAGCTCTGTTAGTTACAATAGCTCATAAAACATACTTAACCCCTGTACCAATGACCTGTCACATTTATTTAAACGCCCATTCAATATGAAAAAATAAATATAACTAAATGAAATAAAACAATATATATATATTTCCTTGCTATTCTCATGGGTATTAAGTCGCTAAACTAAGGGTTCAGATCTGTATGTCATTTTTTTCTCGGCATTTTTCGTTAACGACTAATTAAATGCATAAGTAAATTTAATTATTGCGAATTTGCGCTTTTATTAGCTAACGTTAAAAAAGTACATTTCATAAATTTATTCGTACAAAACTAGATAAATGATCACTTTTATAATTTGTCTGGCGGTTAACTTGTTTGTTTTTTAGTCGTTGAAAACCGAGATTTTATCACGCGTCTCGATTTACACGGCTTAAATGAAGAGAAAAAAAGCCACAAAACAGCCAGATCGAACATAAAAACATCGAACAGACTGCTTTTTTTTGTTTATCCGGTTTTATGTGTTGACACTTTGCAGCGCGGTCATTAATATTTCGCCCCGTTGAAAGGCACATACGCTTCCCCCTTAGCTCAGTTGGTTAGAGCGACGGACTGTTAATCCGCAGGTCCCCCGTTCGAGTCGGGGAGGGGGAGCCAGTCTTTTCAGCCATAAACGATTCCCCCTTAGCTCAGTTGGTTAGAGCGACGGACTGTTAATCCGCAGGTCCCCCGTTCGAGTCGGGGAGGGGGAGCCAAGTTTATGTAATATGATTATTGTTCCCCCTTAGCTCAGTTGGTTAGAGCGACGGACTGTTAATCCGCAGGTCCCCCGTTCGAGTCGGGGAGGGGGAGCCAAATCATATAAAATTTAAGTATTGTAGTTCCCCCTTAGCTCAGTTGGTTAGAGCGACGGACTGTTAATCCGCAGGTCCCCCGTTCGAGTCGGGGAGGGGGAGCCAACTTAAAGAATCAATTAGACTTTCCTAAACAATTCCACTACTCTACTACAATCAAAATATTTCTTTTTAATACACATTTAATAAGTGTAAAATAATTTGATTAATCAAGGATCTGATTCCTTCCCTTTGATCTACTAAAAAGAATAAGACATGGCTGGTTTCAAAAAACTCATATTTATTCAATTAATAACTTGGCTGTTGTTTGCAAGTATTGGTGGCTATTTTGTTGCGTCAGCGTTTGACAACGCAGTAAGCGATGCACAACATAAAACGCAATCAGTGGTAAACAACTATATTAGTAAACATTCTATTGTCGATATAGCACCAGATCAACTTCAGCAAGTGCTTGCTGACGGTAATACTTTTTCTTCATTTATTTTGCGTGATCAGCAAGGTAAAGAACTTATGAATATTACATCCCCTACTTCATTACCAGCCATTGCGCAATTAGTTAACACCAGCTTTAACTCTATCCGTCCTCAATTTGCTGTTAATCAAGCGTCTGATATCAAAGTTGAATTTACTATTAATGCCAATAACCTTGGGTTGATACTCCAACAAGCGTTATTTGTTGTTATTTTAGTGTCAGGTTTAATGGCAATTATCCCCATTGTGTTTATGAAAACCATGTTTAGTAAGTTAAATAGAAATATAAGCATGACAGTGGCTGAAGTAATTGATGTTTATATCAATCAAAATCAAGTCAACAACGGTCTTGAAACAGCAATTAATAGCAGCAAAATAAAACAACTGGGCGTTGACCTAGTGCCTAGCTTTAATCGCCTGTCGCACTTTTTACAAAGTAAGCATGATGATATTCAAAATGCCGCACATTCTATCAAGCAAGAAGCTTATAAAGATGTAGTCACTGAACTTGGCAACCGTAATATGTTTGTTGAATATTATGAGAAGTACATTGAAAGCAGTGAAAAAAGCACCTTTGGCTCTTTGGCAATGGTTCGTTGTAGTGAATTACAAGCAATCAACCAAACTCGTGGTTACCAAAAAGGTGACGAGTATGTCAAAGCTGTGGCTGATATTATTAAACATATCAGCGGCACATATACAGGCAGTAAAGTTTTTCGTTTGAATAGCTCAGATTTCGCGATTGTGCTGCCTAACACTCCTCTAAAGGAATCTGAACGTTTTGGTGATAACTTACAATCTCGATTTACTCAATATCAGCAAAACCAAGAATTAAGCTCAGTAGCAAATACTGGGATCGTCGCTTATGAAAAAGGCAAACCCTTAGGTGAGCTACTTTCGATAGTAGACAATGCTATGAGCATGGCCCAATCAAAACAAGCTAACGCCTGGCATATACAACGCGAAACTGATTTAGTTAATAATGTAAGTGCAGGATTTGGCAATCAAAACTGGCGTAAAGTGATTAATGAAGTCATTGAAGCTGAGCGTGTACATTTGGTAATGCAAAACATTATGCCAATTGGTAAAAGCATGAAGGCCTACGCTGAAATTCAAGTGCGCTTTAAAACAACAGAAAACCAAGTATTGCCTACCGCTTCATTTTTAGCTATGGCTGAAAAGCTTGATATGGCGATGGAAATTGATCAGTTAATCATTAATTCATCACTGGAAAAAATTAAGAGCCGTAATTTCTCTGAAAAATTCTTTGGTTTGAATGTTACCGCCTCAAGCGCACACAATGATCAGTTCGTAATTTGGCTAGAGCGACGTTTATTAAAAGACACAAATATTGCCTCAAAACTGGTATTCGAAGTGAGTGAATTTGGCTTACAGCAAAATATTAAAGCCAGTAAACGCTTTATAGATATGATCCACCGTGTTGGTGCTCGGATCACGGTAGAACGATTTGGTGTTGGTTTAACCTCGTTTAAGTTTTTCCGCGATTTAAAACCTGACTTTATCAAAATGGATGCAAGCTATACTCGCGGCCTTGAAGAAGATAAAAATAACCAATACTTTATGCGTTTAATGGTCGACCTCGCGCATCGAATTGGTGTTAGTGTTTTTGCTGAGGGTGTTGAAAGCCAAGAAGAAAAACACATTATTGAAACTTTATGTCTTGATGGTGTGCAAGGTTATTACATCGAAAAGCCAAAAGATATTTAATCAATCTAAAGGGTGCTTTGAGCACCTTTTTAGTTTTCTAGTAGTTTATTTCCCCCTCCCCTGATCTGCTTTATCATTCCAAATGTCAGTAACTAGGTTAATGAACAGTTAATCTTTATTTATCATGCTATAAATTTCTAAATGCAATTCACTATCATTATTAAATGAGCCGTTTATTTACCTTCTACGTGTTGTTAAACAGCCAATAAAAAAGGATAATGTCGGCGTTTATTATAGCTTGAGGCGAACATGACAGAATATGTATTGCTGTTGATCGGCACAGTACTGGTTAATAACTTTGTGTTAGTACAATTTTTAGGTCTATGCCCGTTTATGGGGGTATCTGGCAAACTGGATACAGCTATAGGCATGTCACTTGCGACCACTTTTGTGTTAACACTTGCCTCTGTAACAAGCTATCTAGTTAATCAATATATTTTGATCCCACTTGATATCACGTATTTACGTACTCTAAGCTTTATTCTTGTGATTGCGGTGGTGGTTCAGTTTACCGAAATGGTAGTCAGAAAAACCAGCCCAACGCTGTATCGCTTACTCGGTATATTTTTACCTTTGATCACCACAAACTGTGCGGTCTTAGGTGTTGCGTTACTAAATGTCAAAGAGGATCATACGTTTTTACAATCTGCAGTATATGGCTTTGGGGCTGCTGTTGGTTTTTCTATGGTACTGGTTTTATTTGCAGCTCTTCGTGAACGCTTAACCGCTGCTGACGTACCTACCCCCTTTAAAGGCGCATCGATTGCGATGATCACCGCAGGCTTAATGTCGATGGCCTTTATGGGCTTTACAGGATTAGTGAAGTTTTAACATGACCTTGTTTTATGCCTTGATTGCGCTGGGAACCCTAGCACTCATTTTTGGTTTGATCTTAGGATTTGCTGCTGTGCGCTATCGAGTGCAAAGTAATCCGATTGTTGAACAGATCGATACTATATTACCGCAAACACAGTGCGGCCAGTGTGGCTATCCGGGTTGTCGCCCTTATGCAGAAGCCATCGCCAATGGCGATGAAATTAATAAATGCCCACCAGGTGGCGATGCGACAGTAAAAAAATTAGCTGACTTAATGGGTGTTGAAGCTAAACCCCTTGCCGGTGGCGAACAAGCTGAACCGATAAAAACCGTTGCCTATATACGTGAAGATGAATGTATTGGTTGTACCAAATGTATTCAAGCTTGTCCTGTCGATGCCATTGTTGGTGCCACGCGCCAAATGCATACTGTTTTAATTGATGAATGTACGGGTTGTGACTTATGTGTTGAACCTTGTCCTGTTGACTGTATTGATATGCTGCCTGTAGAAACCACTAAGCAAACGTGGAAATGGCAACTAGATGCAATTCCAGTAACACAGATTGATTAAGGGCTCCCTATGGAAAAGCTAATCGCACAGATAAAACAAGGTAAAGTGTGGCCGTTTCCAGGTGGCATTCATCCACCGGGACAAAAAACAATTTCCAACAGTCAAGCAATCGCCCGTTTACCTTTGCCTGACAAACTCGTTGTGCCATTAAAACAACATATTGGTGCTAACGGTCAACTGATCGTCGAAAAAGGCCAACAGGTACTTAAAGGGCAAGCACTTACAAAGCCTGTTGCGAATTGGTCGGTGCCAATACACGCCCCGACTTCTGGTACTATTACTGATATTTGCCAAATGCCGTCTGCGCATCCATCGGCATTGCCTGAATTGTGTGTAATTATTGAGCCCGATGGCCAAGATAGCTGGTGTGCGTTAGCACCGGTGACAACACCAAGCCAGCTTTCTCACGAGCAACTTATCGATATTATTCATGACCGTGGTATTGCCGGTATGGGCGGTGCAGGATTCCCAACTTATATTAAAGCAGATAGTCGCAAAGCAATTGAGTATTTTATTGTTAATGCAGTGGAATGTGAGCCCTATATTACTGCTGATGATGTACTAATGCGTGAGCATGCTGCAGGCATTATTGCTGGCATAGAGATCATGCAGCAATTGCTTACACCAACACTTACTATCGTTGGTATAGAAGATAACAAACCAGAGGCCATCGCAGCCATGCAGGCAGCGGCTGAGTATAATGACAAAATAATCATTCAAACAGTTCCTACTGTTTATCCTTCTGGTGGTGAAAAGCAATTAATTAAGCTACTTACCAATAAAGAAGTCCCTAGTGGGGGAATTCCAGCAGATATCGGTGTGTTAGTACAAAACGTCGGCACTTTATTTGCTGTTCATCAAGCTGTCTATGAAGGTAAGCCACTAATTGAACGTGTTATTACGGTAACAGGTAATACAATTCATAATCCGGGTAATGTATGGGCTTTATTAGGCACTGAAATAAAACATCTACTTGATTGCCAAGGCTTTTCACCAGTGCCACAGCAACGCGTTGTAATGGGCGGCCCTATGATGGGCTTTACTTTGCCAACGGTGCGTATCGGCGTGGTAAAAACCACTAACTGTATTTTAGCCCCAGATCATGATGAGCTGGCAGAGCCCGGCCCTGAAAAAGCCTGTATTCGTTGTAGTGCTTGTGCTGATGCCTGCCCTGCTTCACTGTTGCCTCAGCAATTACAATGGTTTGCTAAATCAAAAGAATACGACAAACTGAAAGAGCATAACCTGTTTGATTGTATTGAATGCGGTGCTTGCGCGTATGTGTGCCCAAGTGAAATTCCGCTGGTGCAGTATTACCGTGTGGCTAAAGTTGAAATAAAAGAACAGCAAGCTGAGCAAGTTAAAGCTGAACGTGCGAAAGAGCGCTTTGAACTTCGAAAACAACGCCTAGAGCGGGAGCAAGAAGCACGACAAAATCGCCATAAACGCAAACCAGCTGCTGAAAAATCGGCTGACGAAAAACAAAAAATTGCCGATGCTCTAGCACGCGTTAAAAACAAACCAGCAAAAGATGACGACAAATCAGCTGTGGCCGCTGCAATTGCTCGCGCCAAAGCTAAAAAACAAAATCAAGAAGCAACGCTTGAACCAGATAACAGTGACGTAGCATTAGAGCGCGCAGTGCGCAAAGAGCAAGCTCGCAAATACAAAGAGCAAAAAGCCGCAAGCAGTACAGCTGCTGATCCGGATGATAAAAAGTCAGCCGTGGCCGCTGCGATTGCCCGCGCTAAAGCGAAAAAAGCGGCGGCATCAGAAGATGAAAGCGATAACACGACTGCTGCACCTACTGATGATAAAAAAGCCGCTGTAGCCGCTGCAATTGCTCGTGCTAAAGCAAAAAAGGCAGCACAGGCTGAACCAGCAGCAAGCGTAGAAAACGACAACTCTGAAAGTGAAGTCGCTACAGCCTCACCTGCCGATGATAAAAAAGCCGCTGTCGCTGCTGCAATTGCCCGTGCAAAAGCGAAAAAGGCAGCACAAGCAGCAAGCGTAGAAAACGACAGTTCTGAAAGTGAAGTTACTTCAACCTCACCTGCCGATGATAAAAAAGCCGCTGTCGCTGCTGCTATTGCTCGTGCAAAAGCGAAAAAGGCAGCACAAGCAGCAAGCGTAGAAAACGACAGCTCTGAAAGTGAAATTACTACAGCCTCACCTGCCGATGATAAAAAAGCCGCTGTCGCTGCCGCCATTGCCCGCGCGAAAGCGAAAAAGGCTGCACAAGCAGCAAGCGTAGAAAACGACAATTCTGAAAGTGAAGTCGCTACAGCCTTACCTGCCGATGATAAAAAAGCCGCTGTCGCTGCCGCCATTGCCCGCGCGAAAGCGAAAAAGGCTGCAAAAGCTGAACAAGCAGCAAGCGTAGAAAACGACGATGCTGAAAATGAAACTTCGGCTACAGCGATAAACGAAGCTGAAATCGCTGAAGATAAACCAGAACAGACCGCACAAGATAAGAAAAAGGCCGCTGTTGCCGCAGCGATTGCCCGTGCAAAGGCTAAAAAATTACAACAAGAAGGAAGTGATAAGTAATGAAGCTAACTATGGCCAGTTCGCCGCATAGCCACAGTCATAAATCACTTAGCAGGTTGATGCAAACAGTGATCTTAGCCTGTATTCCTGGACTTATCGCACAACTGTATTTTTTTGGTACGGGTGTATTGATCCAGCTAATTTTAGCGTTAGTCACGGTTAGTATCAGTGAAGCCATTATTATGCTTATTCGCAAGCGCCCTGTATGGCCTGCGCTTGGAGATGGCAGTGCATGGCTTACTGCGGTCTTATTAGCATTAAGTATTCCGCCACTCGCCCCATGGTGGGTTATTGTGATCGGTAGCTTTTTTGCCATCGTCATTGTTAAACAGCTCTATGGTGGCCTTGGTTTCAATTTATTTAACCCTGCCATGGCTGCATACGTGTTATTGCTTATTTCGTTCCCTGTGCAAATGACCACTTGGATGCCAGTTAGTGACTTACTGGCAAACCCAATTAGTCTTACTCAACAGCTTAGCGTTATTTTTAATGGCTTTACCAGTGCAGGTTTTAGTGTTGATCAACTTAGAGTTGGGGTTGATGGCGTAACAATGGCCACACCTTTGGATACCATCAAGACTGATATCGCTCATG
Organism: Pseudoalteromonas sp. SR45-6; assembly: GCF_014163545.1. Classification (NCBI taxonomy): domain Bacteria; kingdom Pseudomonadati; phylum Pseudomonadota; class Gammaproteobacteria; order Alteromonadales; family Pseudoalteromonadaceae; genus Pseudoalteromonas; species Pseudoalteromonas sp. SR45-6. The sequence goes on along the minus strand of NZ_JACJDM010000029.1, from coordinate 2,355 downwards.
GTTTAACCGTATCTGAAAGCATGCAAGCCGCTATTTTTAATAGTTGGTTAGGACAAGGTTGGGGCTGGGTAAATCTTGGCTTTTTAATCGGTGGCTTATACCTTATTAAAGCCAAAGTTATAAATTGGCATATCCCAGTTGGTGTAATTGCATCAATTGCTGTGTGCAGCGCAATTGGTTATATCGCAGCACCTGGTACTGAGCCTGGTATGGTATTTCATTTATTTAGTGGCGCAACCATGTTAGGGGCCTTTTTCATAGCCACGGATCCGGTTTCGGCAGCTACCACTAATCGCGGCCGGTTAATTTACGGCGCATTGATTGGTTTATTAGTTTATTTGATTCGTACTTTTGGCGGTTACCCAGATGCCATGGCGTTTGCTGTGTTACTACTCAATATGGCCGTTCCACTGATAGACTATTACACTCAACCACGTACTTATGGCCATGGGGTGAATAAATGATTATTTCATCAATGACAAAAAATGGCGCTATTTTAGCCCTGTTTGCCCTGCTCACTACCGGCGCTGTTGGTATTATCCATAACCTCACGGCTGACAGTATTGCAGAGCAAGAGCGCAAACAACTTTCATTACAGCTGCAAGATGTACTCGCCCCTAATTTTTACGATAATACTCTTTATCAAGATTGTGCCATCATTGATGATCCACTACTTGGTAATAAACCACAAACCGTTTATCGTGCTCGCAAGGGTGGCCAACCTGTTGCTTTAGTAATGCGCCACGTGACGCCAAAAGGTTATAGCGGCGATATAAGTTTATTAACTGCCGTATTTGCAAACGGGGACGTTGCCGGAGTACGTGTTACTAAACACGAAGAAACGCCTGGTCTTGGTGATAAAGTAGAAATGAAAAAATCTCTTTGGATCACTTCATTTAAAGATAAAACTGTACTTGATGACGACGATACTCGCTGGGCAGTAAAAAAAGATGGCGGAGACTTTGATCAATTCACTGGCGCTACCATTACACCACGTGCCGTGGTTGGCTCAGTAAAACACGCTGTGTTATTCTCAAAAAACAATTTCGATGCGGTATTTAGTGCTGATAACGCATGCCAAGTAGGTGAGCCATGAGCCAATTAAAAGAACTGTTTAACGAAGGAATGTGGAAAAACAACCCTGCCCTCGTGCAATTACTCGGTTTGTGCCCACTACTGGCCGTCACATCAACGATAACCAATGCGATGGGCCTCGGTTTAGCCACTCTGCTGGTATTAGTTGGCTCGAACGTCACAATTTCTGCGGTGCGTAATTTCGTGCCAAAAGATATCCGCATTCCTGTATTTGTGATGTTTATCGCAGGCTTTGTAACCATAGTGCAGCTATTAATGAATGCCTATACGTTTGGCTTATATCAATCGCTAGGAATATTTATTCCACTGATAGTTACTAACTGCGCTATTATCGGCCGCGCTGAAGCGTATGCCTCTAAGAATCCGATTCATTTATCAGCGTTTGACGGTTTAATGATGGGCTCTGGCTTTATGGTAGTACTGGTTGTGCTTGGCGCAATGCGTGAGCTTATTGGCCAAGGTACCTTATTTGATGGCGCCGATTTACTACTGGGCCCATGGGCATCGGTTTTACGCATTGAAGTATTTAGTTTTGATAATCAATTTTTGCTCGCTATTTTACCACCCGGTGCATTTTTAGGTTTGGGCTTACTGATTGCTGCTAAAAATGTCATTGATGCGCAAATAAAAGCAAAACAAGTAGCACCACCAGTGGCCGAAAAAGGCCCACGAGCAAGGGTCACCAGTTTAACTTAAGGGGAAGCGCACAGTATTTACTGTGCGTTTAAGTTGCATGAATAAAGAAAAACGATACGAAATACTCTCTCGCTTGCGCGAGCAAAACCCACATCCAGAAACCGAGCTTGAATATTCAAGCCCGTTTGAACTGTTAGTTGCGGTAACGCTATCAGCACAAGCAACTGACGTTGGGGTAAATAAAGCCACCCGTAAGCTCTTTCCCGTCGCCAATACGCCGCAAGAAATTTTAGATTTAGGCCACGATAAACTTCGCGATTACATTAAAACCATCGGTTTGTTTAATTCTAAAGCTGCCAATGTGTACAAAATGTGCCAAATTTTAGTTGATAAGCACAACAGCGAAGTGCCTGAGAATCGTGAAGCCCTAGAAGCCCTACCCGGCGTTGGCCGTAAAACTGCCAATGTGGTACTCAACACCGCCTTCGGCTGGCCGACAATCGCGGTAGATACCCACATAGACCGCGTATCAAACCGCACTAAATTTGCTATGGGTAAGAACGTTGTTGAAGTAGAAAAAAAGCTATTAAAAGTTGTACCAGCAGAGTTTAAAGTAGATGTACA